>CAYSJP010000155.1:0-5468 GCA_964431395.1 uncultured Halobacteriales archaeon | reverse complement strand
TCGTACTCGAGTTCGTACCGCTGGTCTCCGGTTTCCGAATCCGTGAGCCGTTCGAGTTCGACTTCGAACCGAGAACGTTCCGGGACCGTGACCGTCCGTTCTTCGGCGTCGCTCACGAGCGTGACGTCTCCGGATTCGATCTCAGCTGCGGCGTCGCGTAACGCTCCGGCAATCTCGACTCTCGAAACCGCTTTCTCGGTCTTGAACAGCTCTTCTTCGGGCATCGGTTCTCAGTACGCGCCCGACCCTGATATGGCCACATTCGAATTCCAGATACTGATAATGACTAGTGTCGTCTCTCACCGCGTCGGAACGCGGGCTAGTAGATCAGTTCGTCGTCGTTCTCGATCATGTACAGCGTCCGTGCGGCGATGTTGACGGCGTGGTCGCCGACGCGTTCCAGGTCCCGGATCGTGAGCAGGAGCCGGGAAACGTCGTCCATCAGCGCCTCGATCTCGGGCTCGGCGTCCGGGCCGATCTCGGGCTCGGTGTCCGGGCTCATCTCGGTCTCGATGAGGTCGCGCACGACGACCTCGCTCGCCTCGGTGCAGCGCTCGTCGATCGCCTCGTCGAACTCCGCGATCGCGTAGCAGGCGTCGGCGTCCCCCGTGGCGTAAGCGTCCATGGCGTCCTCGACCATCCGTGCGACGTCGTCGCCGATCCCCTGGATGTCGACCTCCGGGTACACGTCGTGGCGGGCGTCGAGGCTGTAATCGCCCAGGTTGGTGGCCAGGTCCGCGACGCGTTCGAGGTCGGTGATTATCTTGAACGAGGCGGCGATGAACCGCAGGTCGCCCGCGACGGGCTGCTGGAGCGCGAGCAGGTCGATGCAGTCCCGCTCCAGTTCGAGGTACAACTCGTTGATCTCGTCGTCACCGTCGATCACCTCCCAGGCCAGGTCGTCGTCCTTGCGTTCGAGGGCGTCCAGCCCCATCCGCAACCGTTCGAGGACGACCTCCGACATGTACAGTACGTCCTCCCGAAGCGCGTCGAGTTGTGTCTGGTAACTCTCTCGTGGCATGGCTGATCCGGTGGCGATGCCGGCCCGGGTCCGTTCCGGGATCGACACTCGTCCCCATCTCTGTATAGGCATATATAGGTATGGGTATGTAAAAAACTTTCACACGAAGGCGGCGGCCGTTTGATCACCTCGGTCCGATGCCTCCGGGCCGGCGCAGTGCCTCACACTCGGGAACACCGCGCGGGCCAACCGGCTCCCCGAACCGTCCGTTGCCCCGCGATTACGCCTCACGTCCGGGGCGGAATACTCGGGGTCCGCACCCGGTGTCCCACCCCCTGCGCGTGGCGTAACGCGACGCCGGGCACGGCCCTGGAGGCGCGTCCGCCGACGTGTGAATGTGGACGATGTCTATATAGAATATGGGTGGATTTATTATCGGGTGTCACGGATACGTCGATATGGAGACACGGAAAGTGCAGGTCACCGGCGGATCGACCTACACCGTTTCGCTCCCCAAGGAGTGGGCGACGGCCAACGGCATCGAGGCAGGGAGTACGGTCGCCTTCCACCCCGACGGCGACACGCTCGTTCTCACCCGACAGACGAACGAGGAACACACCAGGGGGATACTCGACGTCTCGTCCCTGGAGGGCGACGAGCTCATCCGTGCCGTGATGACGATGTACGTCAGCGGGTTCGACGTGATCTCGCTCGAGGCCGACCGGGTCACGACCAGCCAGCGCCGTTCCATCCGGGACGCCACGGGGAACATCGTCGGGCTCGAGGTGCTCGAGGAGACCTCCGACCGGGTCGTCCTGCAGGACCTGCTCGACTCCTCGGAGCTGTCGATCAACAACGCGATCACGCGGATGCGGCTCATCGCCACCTCGATGCTCGAGGACGCGGTGACGGCGCTCGTGGAGAACGACTCCGACCTCGCGCGGGACGTGATCGAGCGCGACAGCGACGTCGACCGCCTGTGGTACCTCGTCTCGCGCATCTTCCGCGCGACGCTCCGGAGTCCGACGGCGGCCGAGGAACTGGGTCTCCCCCGCGAGGTGTGTTTCGACTACCACTCGAGCGCCCGTCAGCTCGAACGCATTGCGGACCACGCCGCCAAGATCGCGCAGGTGTCGCTGGATCTCGAGGAGGTGTCGTCCGAAGTCGTCTCCGCCCTGGGGGACCTCCACGCCGAGGCTGCGACCGTGATCGACGACGCGATGGACGCGCTATTGGAGGAGGACTCCGACGACGCGACCCGGCTCGCAAACGAGGCGCGGGGCGCGATCCTCGACATCGACGAACACACCCGCCACGTCGACGAGCTGTTGCACGACCTCGAACCCCACGACGCCCAGAACCTGGGGCTGGTCGTGGACTCGCTGTCCCGGAGCGCCGACTACGGGGGCAACATCGCCGAGACGGCCCTCCAGAAGGCGGCACCGCGGCCCTGAACTGTTCGCCCTACGACGGAACTAAGCGGCGGTGTCCACGGAACGGGTACCGAGCTACCCGACGGAAGCGTTTACTCCTCGATCAGGACGGCGTTGACCTGGCCGTTCTGTCCCGGGCGGGAGGTGACCCGGGCACGGCCCTCGGTCGTCTCGATCACCGCGCCCTTCGTGACGATGTTCCGGCGGACGTAGTTGGGGTTGGCGGGGTTCTCGACGACGTCCTCGACGTCGGCCTCGACCGTCTCGCCGCCATCGGCGACGCTCGCGGTGTCCAGCGCGTACGCGCGGCGCTTCTCGACGTTCCCACGCGAGTCGATGGCGCGGATCCGGGGCTCGCCGACCTCGGTCTCGGCGGGGGTCCGGCCGAGTTCGTGTTTTCGCTTCTTTCGTTTCGGCCGGCGGCGGCCGCCGGTGCGGCGGCGCACGGAATCTCCCTGATACTGCATATCCGTTCGAAGCCCCGTGACGCACTAAAAGGGCTCGATCGGCCCCGGGACCGCCTGCTACGATCACGGGCATCAGGAAACCACCGCGACCGCCGGGGTTCGCGAGTGTCGGGGAACCACCGCGACCGCCGGGGATCGCAAGGGTTAGGGAATCGCCGCGCGCGGCTCCGGACGTGAGCCTCCGGGTCGTCGTCGCCGCCCCGTTCCGCCAGCGCGGCCGCGACCGGCTCGGCGAGAGCGAGTTCGTCGTCGCGCTCTCGCTGGACCGGGACTGGTTCTCGCCCGACCAGGCCTCCCGCGTCGTCGACGTCGCGGTCGCTGACGGCCTGCTCTCCAGGACGGGCGAGGAGCTGTGCATCGAGTTCGACCCCGACGGGGTGTCGGTCCCGTCCGGCTTCGAACCGGGCGAGGAACTCCTCCGGGAGCCGTCGCCCTTCGAGCACGTCCTCGACGCCCTGGTCGCCGCGGGCCACGAGAAGCAGGCGGCAGTCGCGGAGATCAACCGCCTCCAGACGGATCTGGAGGTCACCCTCGAGGCCGCCGCCATCCTGTACGCCCGCCGGCGCGGCGTCGACGTCGAGCGCGCGGCCGACCGAGCCCGCGCCGACCTCGGGGAGTGACATGGTCGAGGACCGCATCACCGACGGCCGACGGATCGCACAGCTCCTGGCGTCGGAACTCGACGGGCGCTCGGACGGACCGCTCGCCGGCGTCGCCGTCGTCGACGCCCACCCCGACGTCGAGCCCGCTCCCGGCGGTGCGCACGCCTACGACGTCGTGTCCGGGGACACCACCGTCGCGAGCGTCCTCCTCCATTCCGACGGCGTCCGCGTCACCGTCTCCGTGAACGCGGACGCTGCCGCCGTGGCGGCGGACGCCCCGGGGCTGCGGACCGAGCGGTGTGTCGTTGGCGGCGAGGGCGATACCGATCCGGCGAGCGGCGCGACCGGGAGCGACGAGACCCGCGGCGTGGCCATCGTCGTCGAGTACGGCGCCGCGGTGAAGGGGGCCGTCGACGCTCTGACGGCCGCGATCGAGGGGGAGACCTAAGCCCGTCAGCCCGCGATCAGGCCGCGCGGATCCGGTACACCGACCCGCCCGAGGCCAGCAGGGACAGTTCGCCTTCCCGTCCGCGGCCGAACGCGATCGGGACGCCGTCGAACTCGGCGTCGAGTACCCTGATCGGCCAGAGCCGACTCCCGTCCTCCGGCGGGTGTGCGGCGAACACCGCCCCGGAGAAGTCGCCGAAGACGTAGTGATCCTGGAGCGCGGGGACGGCGTCACCGGTGTAGTAGTGTCCCCCGATGACTGAGTTGCCGACCTCGTGTGAGTACGCCATCACTGGGTCGATCAGTGGGTTGCCCCGCGGCGACTCGTCGGGGCAGTCCTCCGCCCCGAAGCAGGCGACGCCCTCCGTGACGTTCCAGCCGTGGTTGCCGCCCTCCAGGACGATCGACACTTCCTCGTAGTCACTCTGCCCGACGTCGGCCGCGAAGAGGTGCCCGTCGTGGAACGACATCCGCCAGGGGTTCCGGAAACCCCAGGCGTACTGCTCGGGTGGGGCACCCGTCCCGACGAGCGGGTTTTCCTCGGGAACGGAGTAGTTCTTTCCCTCCTCCTCGCCGTCGACGTCGATCCGGAGGATGCTGCCCAGCAGGTTCTCCGTGATGTCCTGGCCGTTGCCGCCGTCGACGGCGTCGTACCAGTCCTCGACGTGGCCGAAGCCCTGATCGTTGCCCGACCCGCCGTCGCCGAACGCGACGTAGAGGTACCCCTCCGGCCCGAACGTGATCGCGCCGGCGTTGTGGTTGCCCTGGGGCTGGGGAACCTCCAGGATCGTGCGGCCGGAGTCCGCCACCGTGTCCCGGAAGTCCTCGGTCGCCTCGTACTCCGCCAGAACGGCGGTGTGGTTGTAGTTCGACGGCGTGTCCTCGCGACGCTGGGCGCTGTACCGGACGTAGTACCGGCGGTTCGTCGCGAAATCGGGGTGTAGTGCCAGCCCGATCAGCCCGGCCTCCCCGCCGTAGACGATGTCCTCGGGCGGGTCGAGCACCGGTTCCGTGCTCAGTCCGCTCCCGTCGTGGGCGTAGATCTCGCCGGGCTGGTCCGCGATGTAGCGGGCGGGCCCGTTCGTCGCGGTGACCCCTTCGGGGAGCGCAACGAGCGCGATCGGCTGGTCGAGGCCGGTCGCGACGGGATCGAGGTCGATCACCGGGCCGTCGGACGCGATAGGGCTGGTCAACTGGGTCGCCGCGGGCAGGTCCGGGGGCGCCTCGAAAGGGGGCGACGCCGGCGGTTCCGTCCCGGTCGGCGTCGGGGTCCGGGTCTCCGGTTCGGTCGGCGTGGCGGTCGGAGGGTCGGTCGGCGACGCCGTCCCCGTCGCCGGCGTCCCGCTACTGGGTGTGTCGGTCGGCGTCTCCCCGCCGTCCGTCGACGCGTCGCCGTCCGACCCACACCCGGCCAGGGCCACGCCAAGGGCGGCGAGGTACGACCGTCGGCTCAGCCACGTCGGAGTGTCCATACTGTCCCGTGTGGCACGGTGTGAATAAACACCTTGGCCCGGTGTGATAATGACTCGTGTAGCGTGTTACCGTTCCGACCGCCCGC
>CAYSJP010000154.1:0-5479 GCA_964431395.1 uncultured Halobacteriales archaeon | reverse complement strand
GGGGCGCCAGCGCCCGGTCGAAACGGGGGCGCCAGCGCCCGGTCGAAACGGGGACGGGAAGAGCGCATTCACCGGCGAACCCTTAAGTCGGCGGGCGTCGTTTCCGGGAGCATGAGCACGGACGGCGAGCCCGCGGAGATCACGTCCCTCGTGGGACACGACGTGTACTCGAACAACGGCGTCTACGTGGGCGAGGTCGAGGACGTACAGCTGAACCTGAACAAGGAGGCGGTCACCGCACTCGCGGTGACGAACGTTAACTCGGAGGTGTTCGGGTCCTACACGGAGGACTCACGGGGGATCCTCGTCCCCTACCGGTGGGTCCGATCGGTCGGTGACATCATCCTCGTCAACGAGGTCGTCGAGCGGGTCGCCGAGGAAAACGAGGAGGAAGAGGCGGCCGTCTGACGGCCGAAGGCGGATACGGCCGCGACGCCCGGTGACGACGGCGGCGACCTACGAACCGTTCCCGGCTTCGACGCCCATCGCGTCGAACAGCTTGCCCTTCACCGCCTCGTCCGCCAGGGAGAGCAGCGTCTCGCGGTTTTCGTCGGACGTCTCGATCCCGGTGAAGATGCCCAGCGGGATCTCGACCGCCGCCTGCGTGGAGTGCCCGGCCGCCTCCCCGGAGTCGGCGAAGGCGTCCCCGAGAACGTTCCCGATGTTCATCCGGATGTCCTTCGAGCGGGCCGCGAGGTAGATCGTGTCGTCGGCGATGCCGAACACGGCGGTGGTGGTGATCCCCTCCAGATCCAGCAGGTGGCCGGCGGCCTGGGCCAGGGCGTCCCGGTCGCGGACGAAACCGGCGTTCGAGACCAGGTGGCTCCCCCGCACCTCCCGGTTCTGGATCGCCTCCGCGAGCACGTCCAGCGTTTCCGGGGACATCGACGGTGACTCGACCTGTTCTAGGATGTCGTGATTCGCGAAGGGGTAGAGGTAGGCGGCCGCGGTCAGGTCAGCCGGCGTGGTGTCGCGCTTGAAGTCGAGCGTCTCGTCGCGGATGCCATAGAGGAGGGCGGTCGCGACCGCCTCGGTGGGGCTGACGTCGAACTCCTGGATGTACTTCGTGAGAATCGTCGAGGTGGCCGAGACGTTCGTGCGGACGTCCCGGAAGTCAGCCTCGAACTCCTCCTCGGGTTCGAAGTGGTCGATGTGCGCGTCGACGTCGTGCTCGACGGTGGAGTCGGCGGTGGAGCGATCGACCATCGCAACCGTGTCGTAGGCCGCCAGTTCGGTCTGGTCGTCCAGGCCCACGAGGTCCACTTCCAGCAGGTTCGCGAACGCGCGGTTCTCCTGGTGGCCGATGTCGCCGAAGTAGACGATGTCGGAGTCCACCTCGAGTTTGTCGGCGATCGCGCGAAGCGCCATCGCACTCGCGATCGAGTCCGGCGAGGGGTTGTCGTGAGTGACGATCGCCAGCGTCCCGTCGGTGGCCGCGATCGTTTCCGAGAGTCGCTCGGACTTGTGTTCGAGTTCCCCCGTCTCGATGGCCCGGAGGGCGGAGTCGGCGATCACCTCCGAGGGGTTGATGACGATGTCCGCGCCCGCCTCCGAGAGGTCTTCCCCCGAGACCGGATCGCTCGCCCGGGCGACGATGAACTGATCGCCCCCGCCTTCCCGGATGGCGGTGATGGCCTCCTCGTTGGCGTCGACGTCCGAGGAAAGCACCAGGATCACGTCGCGGTCCGCTACCGTGTTGGCGGCCTCCGGCTCGCGGATGTCGGCGACCCGGGCGTTCAGGTCCTGGTCGCGCAGCGCCTCGACGCGGCTCTCGTTCATGTCGAGGATGAGGACGTCCTTGTCCTGGCCGACGAGCTCCTCCGCGACGGCGTGGCCGACGCTCCCGCAGCCGAGGATGGCGTACCGCGACATCGACGCGGTGACGGCCCGGCGTTCGCTCATGGGCCGATCCAGTGTTGGAAGGGACTTAACGCCACCCCTCTCGACCTCCCCCGAACGGAAACGTATTTGCATGGGTGTCCACAACCGAGAGACGTGGGCCGGTAGCTCAGCCCGGCAGAGCGTCTGGCTCTTAACCAGACGGTCAGGGGTTCAAATCCCCTCCGGCCCGCTCGGCTTTTACCCGATTATACTGTCGGCTGTAAGTCTGTAAAGAATTTCGCCACCCCGGGGTGGCGAATATCTTTACGAAGTTACAGCCGACAGTATGACTCGTATAGCGTGTTACCGCTCCGACCGCCCGCGTCGGGCGGTCGATACGGTAATTGCCTACACGAGTCATTATCAGCCGTTATCCGCGGGCGATCTTTCGGGGAGGTCGATGACGACCGTGGCACCGCTCCCGGTCTCGCGGCGAGACAGTTCTCCGCCCATCTTCTGTACTGTCCACTTGGTTGCCCACAACCCCAGACTCGTCGCGTGGTCGTGGACCTCCTCCCTACCAGCCTCGATGACCTGCCACTCGGCGTCGGGGATTCCCGGACCGTTGTCGCTGACGAGAAGTCGGATCCCCGACTCCCGCTCGATCCCCCGGATCTCGACGATCGGTGACGGGTTTTCGTTGTGTTCGACGGCGTTGTCCACGAGATTCCGGAGCGCGAATCGAAACAGTTCGCGGTTTATCGAGAGTTCGACCGTCGGAACCTGGACCGTCACGGAGACCTCCGGCCGGTCCCGCGTGACGGTTTCGACTACCTCGGTGACGAGTTGTGGGACGTTCACCACCGACTGATCGGCCGAGGAGTTCCGCGTCAACCGCTCGATCCGGCGGGCATCGGCACTCAACCGTGTCACCTGGTCAGTCACTTCGAGGATCCGTTCGACCGACTCGTCGACCCTCGTTTCCTCCCGGTTCTCGTTCCCGTGTCGGAGCGCGAACTCGGCGTGTGATCTGATGACGTCGAGGTCGTTCCGAATGTTGTGTCTGAGGATACGGTTGAGAACCTGCACCCGCTGTCGGAGCATCTCCCGGTCGGTTACGTCGATGAGCGTTACCGTCTCTCCGACCGTCCGGTCGTGACTCGTCGTCACCGTCGAGACGCGGGGGTCCAAGCGCTTGTACCCCTGGTCGGTCCAACACTCCACGGTCGATACCTCCCGGAGGGTGCCGACGTCGGCCCCGACGACGCCGTCGATGTCTCGGCCGTCGAGGTCGACCCCGAACAGGCGCCCGGCCTGCCGGTTGGAACGGACGATCGCGCCCTCCGTATCGAGCACGAGGACGGCCTCGTTGAGGTCCTCGATCACCGTACGCTCGCCGAGTCTAGTCGTCCCGGGACGCGTGGTGAGCACGTCGTAGCGGGCGACCGCCACCGGCAACGCGGCGGCCGCCACGAGAAAGTGGAGGCCCGCCAGCAGGTCTCGCGTCAACACGTTGGATAAACTCACCACCTGGATGCCGATAACCAGAATCGCGACGGGAACGACCACGGCGACCCCGCTGGTGACCGGGACACTGGCATGGCGGTACGCCGCGGTGAGGACCAGGCCACTCGAGACGAACGTGACCGCGACGAATCCGAGCAACAGCGTCGAGGCCGCCAGGAGCACCGACGAGTAGGATTCCTGTGACGGCTGGAGGACTCCGGCCGCGACTGACACGTACACGACGATGAGTACGGCGACGAGCGACCCCACCGTGAGGACACGCCAGCGCGTCAGGAGGTCCCCCCGGCCGGCGTATCGGAAGGCGAACACGTTCCAGGGAACGAACGCCACGAGAAACGTCAGGAGTGGTACGACGCTGATCACGCCCGCCCGGAGCGGCCCCGCGGCGACCGGCAGGCCCACCGCACCGGCGGCGATCACCGCTGTGACTGCGGCGAACGGCCGGAGAAGGTCCTCCTGGACGCGGTCGGAGCCCTCCGTGAGGGCGCGGAACGACCAGAGGGCAGTCCCTCCGGCGATGACACCGGCCAGCCCGGACACCGCGACGCTCCCGGACAGTGTCACTCCCGACGCCAGAACGACCGCCGAACCACTCCGACTCGTCAACATGAGTCTGCTAGCCCACGTACGCCTCGGTGACGCTCGCAATCATCGTTTCGACGGCCCGCTCGGGCTCGGTCCCCCCGGTGACGACTGACTCGATGGCGTTCTCGTACTCGTTCGCGATCGCCGTGTAGATCGGAACGGGGGGACGTGCGACGCCGTGTTCGAGAAACCGCCGGAACTGCTGGTGATAGGGGGTGTCCGGACTGTACAGGCTCTCGTCGTCGTACAGCGACCGCCGGGTCGGGAGTAGCGCCGCCGATTCGCAGTACCGTCCCATCGACGCCGGCTCGACGAACTTCGAGATGAACTCCTTCGTTGCCGCGGCGTCGCCCTCGTTGCCCTCGCGGAACGCCCCTTCGGCGAACCCGCCGACGCCGGTGGCGAACTGGTCGGGTTCCATCATCGGGATGTGCGCGACCCCCCAGCGCTGCCAGCGGTCGCCGTCGACCCGGTTCTTGAAACTGCGCTCGATCTGGTCGTTGTTTCCGATGAACATCGCGACCTGGTCGTTACGCCCTCTGCGCGCGAGTTCCTCGACGCTGGAGATGGTTGCCACCTCCGGTGGCGTGACGCCGGTCTCGACGAGGTCGCGAAGAAAGGAGAGGGTGTTGACCAGCGCTTCCCGGTTACCGTCCCGGTCGAGCACCGGCGCGCCGTCCTCGACGAGTTCACCTCCCTGCCCCCAGAAGTACGGCAGGTTGTCGAACGCGGTGCCCCGGAACAGGAACGGAGTGATCCCCTCGCCGTCGGCGATGTCCCGTCCCAGTCCCAGCACGTCCTCCCAGGTTCGCGGGGGATCACCGTCGCCGTACCGGTCGATCAGGTCCTGCCGGTAGTAGAGACATCCACACCCGGTGTACTTCCAGGCCGCGAGCAGATCGCCATCCCGCATCGCCGTCTCCCGGACGAACGGAAAGAAGTCGTCGATGTCCTCGACGTAACCGTTCAGCGGCTGGAGGTGCTGGTAAAACCCCGGGGCCCAGACGGAATCAATCGTCGCACCGTCGGGGGCGTTCCCCCGCGACGCCCGCGTCAGGAGGCCGTCGCGCCATCGGTCGGGCGCTGGATACGTCACGTTGATCCGGTACTCCGGGTGGGCGCGTGCCCACTCCTCGTGCTGTGCCCGCAGGGCCGGCGTGGCTGCGGGCTGTGCGCTCTCCCGTTTGAGCGTCCTGTAGAACGGCCCGGTGAGCGGGGACAGTTCGGGGTTGTTGTTGCCGGACTGGGCCGGCATGTAGAACCGGCTCGTCCAGTAGGACAGCTTCGTCGACCCTTTTCCGATCCTGTCGTAGGTCACCAGCGGATCGGATTCGTCGAACTGCCTCACCTGCACCGACACTCCCGGGAGCCCTGCACATCCCGAGAGAAGGCTGGCGGCCGCCCCTGCACCCGCAGCGAGCGCTTCTCGTCTTGACGCGGCCGCGTCGATGTCCGGCAGTTGATTCATTCTCATAACTGATCCGTGCAGTCATTGACATCCTCCCCGCGCTGAAGCGCGAGGATTCCAGCGTGGGACAGCGGGCCG
>CAYSJP010000153.1:0-5508 GCA_964431395.1 uncultured Halobacteriales archaeon | reverse complement strand
TGAAGACGTTCCGGAACCCGCCGCCACTGCCGTCCTTGCTCAGGTCGAACGAGACTTCCGGGTGCAGGGCGTCTTCCCCGGAAGCGAACTTCCGACCGACTTCCTGGGCGACGGGGAACACCGTACTGCTCCCCGAGACACGGATGTCGCCCGTGAGGTTCATGTCGGTTTCCGTCGTGTCGCCGTTGCTTCCCTCGGTGTCGGTGCCGTCGCCTCCCTCGGTGTCGGTGCCGTCACCATCACTGGTACAGCCAGCAAGGCCGGCGAGGCCAACGGAGCCAGCACCGAGGATGAATTTCCGCCGCGAAACCGTTCCTGATTGGACTGAGTCGGGTGCCATCGAGAGGAGAATCTTCTCGGGATACTAAACCGGTTTATAATATTGGTACGGGCAGGATCATACCGATATGATTATAATTATACTGGGACAACCAGATCTATACTAGTACAGTTAGATATGATCCGTATGACTATATTGTACTCCACAATAGAAATATATTGACACGGATAGCGGTTGTATCCACGCCGCGCTCCCCCACCGTACACCCGGAGCACTAGTCCGCCGCCCTGCACCCGTCACATCGGTCCGCCGCCCCGCACAGTACACCGGTCCACTATCGCGGACCCGGAGTACATATAACCCGGGGGACCACGTGGAGGCGTATGGACGAGACGGTCGCACTCGTGAAGCGCTCGCTCGCGGCCGAGAGCCGCGAGGAGTTCGACCGCCGGGTCGAGGAAGGCGCCGACTACCTCCGGGAGGAGCTCCGGTCGGGACGCCTCGACAACGGCGATCCGGCGATCGGGATGGAACTGGAGTGTTACGCGGTCGGGCCCGAGGCCCAGCTCGCGGCCGTCCCCGGCGCGGTCACGGCGGAGACCCCGGTCAACGGCGAACTCGGCGTCCACAACGTCGAGATCAACACCGATCCCGACCTCCTGCCGGGGGGGATCGAGCGCCAGGCGACCGCCATCCGGGAGCAGTTCGACGCCGCGGCCGAGCGGATGGACGACCGCCGGTTGGTTCCCGACGCGATGTGGACGATCCCCCCCGAGGAGGGAACGATCGAGTACCTCTCCGCGATCGAGAAGCGCGAGGGGGTGGTGCTCGCGGAGAAGATGAAATCGAGCGCACGCTACCACGCCCTCGACAACGACATCCTCGAACACGCCGGGGGCGAGATCGAGTTGGACCTGCCCGGCGTCACCGTCTCGGTGCCGACGATCCTGATCGAGTCCCTGGCCACCTCGATCCAGCCCCACCTCCAGGTCCCCGACGTCTCGACGTTTCCCGCGTACCACGACGCCGCCGTCCGCACACTCGGCCCCGTGCTCGCGCTCGCGACGAACTCGCCGTTCCTGCCGGCCGACCTGTACGGCGACGTCGACCCCGATCGGTTGCTCGCGGAGACCCACCACGAACTCCGGGTGCCCGTCTTCGAGCAGTCGATCAACGCCGGGCAGCGCCCGGGAAAGGTCCGGTTTCCCGGGGACGTCGACGCCCCCGAGGACGTCGTCGACCAGGTCGTCGACGACCGCACGCTCGCGGCCTTCCTGCAGGGGTGGGTCGACGGCGGGGACGGAAGCGACGCGAACGCGGACGGGAGTGGCGAGTACACCGACGCCTTCTGGGAGTTCGACCACAAACACGGCACCTACTGGCGGTGGCTCCGGGGGGTGATCGGCGGCGACCACATCGACGCCGACAACACCGAGCGCTCCCTGCGCATCGAGTACCGCCCCCTGCCCACACAGCCCAGCATGACCGACATCGTCGGGTTCCAGGCGCTCGTAACCGGTCTTCTCCGGGAACTCGTCACGACGGACCATCCCCTTACGGACCTCGATCACGACCTGGCGGAGGCGTCCTTCTACGACGCCGTCGCCGAGGGCCTGGACGCCGAGATCAACTGGATCACCGCGGGCGGCGAGCACACCACTGACCCCGACCGCATCTACGGCGAACTCTTCGACCTCGCGCGGGCCGGGCTCGAACACGCGGGCGTCGAGACGGACACGATCGACCGGTATCTCGGTGCCATCGAGCGCCGGTGGGAGGAGGGACGGACGCCGAGCACCTGGAAGATCGACCGGGTGCGGTCGGAACTCGAGAGCGGAGCGGACTTACCGGAGGCGATCACGGCGATGCAACGGGCGTACATCGAGCGCTGTGGGACGCCGTTCGCGGAGTGGAACTAATAATGACTCGTGTAGCGTTTTACCGCTCCGACCGCCCGCAGTCGGGCGGTCGATACGGTAATTGCCTACACGAGTCATTATAAATCGCCGTGAGCGCTACTCCGCGGTGAACGACTGGACGTCGGAGACCTCGAACTCGTTGCCGTTGCTGGAGTAGGTCGCCGTCGCCTCCAGGGAGTAACTCCCCTCGGCGTCCGCGGGAACGGTCACGTCCCAGGTGATCGTTCGCGTGGCGCCGCCCTCGAGCGTGTCGAAGGCCGTCTCGCCCGCCGCGGAGACTGAGAGGTCGGAACCGCTCACCTCGAAGCCCGCCTCGACGTCCGTGATCGGGGTCGACCCCGTGTTCCTTATCTCCGCCGTCATCCCGATCGTCTGTCTCGACTCGACGATCAGTTCTCCCTGCAAGGGGCCGCTCAGCGACACGTTGACCGGAAGCACCTCGTCGCTCGTCGAGATCCGGGTGAGCGCCGGGGCGCTGAACTCCAGGAGGTACAACGCTCCGTCGGGCCCGACGGTCATGTCGATGGGCGAACTCAGACTCGCGTCGGGGAGGAACGGATCGACCTCGAGGGGCTCGCCGTCGTCGTCGAGCGTGACGTACTTCATCCAGTTGCCCCCGTACTCCATGATGAGGATCTTGCCCTCGTATGAGGGGTGCAGCGCGGTCGTGCTGTCGAACCCCTCGCGGTGGCGGTAGACGGGACCCTGAGTGGGGGCGCCACCGGTCACCTGCGGGAACGGCACCTCCTCGTTCGAGTCGTAGGGCATGTACTCGTCCCACTCCGGCGGGTTGCTGAGCAGGCTGCCCCACGAGTAGGGGTTGGTGATCATCGAGCCCCTGGCCGGCGGGAGTTCCTGCAGCCCGGTGTTTTTCACGGAGTCGTTGATCGGGTTCTCGGGATCGAAGATGCGCCCCGACTCCCCCGTGTCGAAGTCGTAGTGTCGGTAGGGGATGTTGTGCCCCTTGAAGTACGGCCAGCCGTAGAAGCCGGGTTCGTCGAGCCGCTCGAACTCGGTCTGTCCGGGCGGGCCCCGCTGGGAACTCCAGGAGCCGTTGTCGGGGCCGTAGTCGCCGACGTACGCGACGTCGGTCTCCGGGTCGACCTTGATGGTGAAGGGGTTGCGCATTCCCATCGCCCAGATCTCCGTTTTCACCAGGCTGTCGTCGACGTCGCCGTAGCCGTTCTCCTCCGTGAACAGGTTGCCCTCCGGCACCGTGTACCCGCCGTCGTCCTGCGGAGTGATCCGCAACACCGACCCCCGGAGGTCGTTCGTGTTGCCCGAGGTACGCTGGGCGTCGAACGTGTCCGGGGTGTTGACCTCGTCGATCGGGGTGTAGCCGCTCGACTCGAAGGGCGTCGTGTCGTCGCCGGTTCCGATGTACAGGTTCCCCTGGCTGTCGAACGTTATCGACCCGGCCTGGTGGTTCAGCCCGAAGTGGGGGATCTCGATGATGACGGTTTCGGTGGCGGGGCCGAGGGTGTCGCCCTCGAGGGTGAATCGCGAGACCCGGTTGACGACACCCTCGGGGGTCTCGGTCGTGTAGAACAGGTAGACCCAGCCGTTGTCCGCGAAATCGGGATCGAGCGTGATGCCCAGCAGCCCGGACTCCCGGGGATAGCCACCTAGCGTGTCGTCCGCGAGATAGACCGACAGTTCGAGCGCGGTGGTCGCGTTCCCGGTGTCGGGATCGACCACCATGACGACGCCTTGGTCGTCGGGACGGCTGGCATTGACGCCGGCACGCTCGACGTAGAGGACGCGCCCGTCGGGTGTCACCACGAGTTCGATCGGCTCGTTCGCGGGCTGGTACAGCTGTTCGACCTCGTAGGCGTCCCACACGGTGCCGTAGGCCTGGCCGCCGGCGTGACCGACCGTCCACAGGAGCCCGCCGGCGAGGTGGTTCCGGAAGGTATCCTCCTCGAAGGACTCGGGCGTGTGGCCGCCGCCGGTGTACAACGAGCGGCCGGATCCCACGTCCCGACACCAGGCGATGGGGTGGTCCCGGCCCCACTGGTCGTCCATGCCGGCGCCGTCGTAGGTGCGTTCGTCGAGCGTGGCCAGCACGTGAGCGTCTCCGCGGGGATTGGGGTCGAAGTCGTACCACTCGTCGGTGCGGGTCCACCGCGCCGGCAGTTCCTCGGTCGATGGGTGGGTGCGGTCGGTGACGTGGACCTCGGCGCCCTGTGTCGAGGGACTCCCGGAGGCGACCGCGCCGAGCAGGTCGTTCGCGTACCAGTCCCAGTCGGTGTGTGTCTCCGCCGCCGCGTGGATCCCCATGTATCCGCCGCCGTTCTCGACGTACTCCCTGAACGCGGACTGCTGGTCGGAGTCGAGGATCGCCCCGGTCGTGTTCTGGAAGACGACGGCGTCGTATGCCTCGAAGCCCTCGACCGCCGAGGGGATCTGCGGTCCGGAGTCACCGGTGCCGTCGACGACGTCGACGGTGACGTCCTCGATACCCGGTTCATCGGTGAGGCCCTCGCCGACCGCCTGCAGGGCGTCGTTGCCCGCCGGGATCGCGTCGCGGCGAGCCCCCTCCGTCACGGAGAGAACCAGAATCGAGTAACTGACCGGTGTCGGCGTCGGCGTCTGCGTATCGGTGACCGTGTCGGTCGGAGTGTCGGTCCCGGGGGTGTCGGTGTCGGTATCGGTGGCCGTCGTGTCGTCGGTCGGCGTCGGCGTATCCCCGCCGTCCCCGCCGAGACACCCTGCAGCACCGACGACACCGAGCGCACCGAGCCCCTTCAGAAAGCGCCGGCGGTTCGAGTCGCCGGGCCGGGCCGTTTCGTTACTGCGATCACCGGCAGGGTCGTCCGTCATGTTGCCTCGATTAACACCATTAACTGAAATACTTATCCATACTGCCAGTGAGTAGTATACTATCGGACAGAAGCAGTGATACATTCCGCCGGGGACCGTCCCCGACGGAGATTATCAAACGTTCTGTCCGACAGTATACCACCGGGCGTACGAGCGACGCGGTCGTGCCTCACGTGGTAGACGTCCGCCCCGCGGCGCGGTCACGAGCGCGACCGCCATCGGTGGAACTATATATAAATCCACTATATTTACCCGACATGAGTGATAGTAGCGACGGAGAGGACAAAGGAGCACACACCAACAGGCGACGCTTCGTGAAAGCTCTCGGGGCCCTCGGCGTGACCGGGCTGGCCGGCTGTGGCGGTGACGGCGACGACACCGACGAGTCGACCGGAACGACCGAACCGGCGGACACGACCGAACCGGCGGACACGACCGAACCGATGGAGACGACCGAACCGCCCGAGACGGAGACGACGCCGACGG
>CAYSJP010000152.1:0-5517 GCA_964431395.1 uncultured Halobacteriales archaeon | reverse complement strand
GAGTCGCGCTGGCGGGAGATACACCAGTCCCACTCCAGGCCCTCGATCCAGTGTTCGTACCGCGAGAGCATCTTCTCGGGGAACCAGTCCATCTCCCGGCCCGCCGCCAGGTACTCGTCCTTCCGGTCCAGAATCTCGACGTACCACTGCTCGGTGACGAGGTACTCGACCTCGACCGCACAGCGCTCGTGGACCTGCACGGCGTGCTCGTGGTCGCGGCTCTCGATGAGATGGCCCTCCCGATCGAGGTCCTCGATGATCGCCTCGCGGGCCTCCGTCGTGCTCAGACCCTCGTACTCGCCGGCCTTGCCGGTCATGGTGCCGGACTCGTCGATGGCGATCCGGAGGGGCAGGTCGTGGGCCTGGTACCACTCGATGTCGGTCTGGTCGCCGAAGGTACAGCACATGACGATCCCCGAACCCGTCTCCATGTCGACGCGGTCGTCCTCGATGATGGGCACCTCCTGACCGAACAGGGGGACCTCCGCCGTGCCGCCGACGAGGCCCTGGTTCGCATCGTCGTCGGGGTGGACGAAGATCGAGACACACGCCGGCAGGAGTTCCGGACGCGTCGTCGAGATGGTGAGCGTGGCGTCTTCCGCGGAATCGATGCCGGCGCCGGCGCCATCCCCGCCAGTCTCGATCAGCGGGAACGCGATGTCGTTGAACGTCGTCTCCTCGTGAGCGTCCTCCTGTTCGACCTGTGAGATGGCCGTCTCGCAGTCGGGACACCAGATCGTCGGCGCCTGCTTGCGGTACTCCCGGCCCTTCTCGTAGAGGTCGACGAACGAGAGTTGGGAGATCCGCTGGACGCGTGGATCGATCGTCTTGTACGTCTGCTCCCAGTCGATCGACATCGCGAGGCGCTGCATCTCCTCGGTGAAGTCCGCCTCGTACTCCTCACACACCGCCCGGCACTTCTCCTGGAACTCCCGGCGGGTGAACTCACCGTGGCGAATGCCGAGTTCGCGCTCGGTGAGGCGTTCGCTGGCGATCCCGTTGTCGTCGTAGCCGAAGGGAAAGTAACAGCCGTCGTCGGCCATCCGGTGGTACCGGGCCGCGAAGTCCTGGAGGGTCTGGCCGTACAGGTGGCCCATGTGGAGGCTGCCGGACACCGTCGGCGGCGGCGTGTCGATGCTGTATATCGTGTCGGGGTCGACCGCCTCGGCGTCGTCGGGGGCGTCGTAGGCGTAGGTGTCCTGCTGGACCCAGTGGTCCTGCCACTTCCGTTCGATCTCCGCGGGGTCGTACTCCTCGGGGAGCGATTCCTCGGGTTGCTGTGTGCCTTCCGTGCTCATGTGTGGGTGTGGTGGTGGGTGGTTTCGTGGGCGATCCGACCGGGAACGGGGGTGTAAAAAAGCGGGGCTAGGGGGCCCCTACCACGGGTACCGCTACGGAGCGCGGGTCGGACGCCGTCGTGGTATGCCGACGGCCGGCCGCGCCGGTGCGGTGATCCCTCATCGGTAGAAACCTGGTCCGGGAACGGATTTAACCCTTGTGGAGCGTCCTCGGTCGGGCCGCAGGACGTCCGGGGTCACACCTGTCCGGGTGGCACCGCGTATCCCGGTGTCGGGCCCACGGTTCACCTAATTCGAGGCGGATGCCACGGGGCTTGCCCCCGAGGCAGTTGACGGGAACCCGACGTATTAATACGATCAAATCAGGAACGTGAATCCACATGACGGAGTACGATGTCGTCGTCGCCGGCGGGGGTCCCTCGGGACTCCAGTTCGCCCGCGAAATCGCCCGACGGACCGAGTACTCCATCGCTGTTCTCGAGGCGAACGACGAACTCTCGGACAACGATAAGTCGACGGGGGGGACCTTTCATCAAGTGATCGATGGATTCGGCGTCCCGGACCGTGTGATCATGGATTCGAGTGACGACGTGATCTTCGAAGGCCCCCAAGCCAGATCCCGGATCCAGCTCCACAATTACGTGCTCGATTTCCCGGCGTTTCTCGAATACCTCGGAGCGGACGCCGCCGAGCACGGCGCGCAGATCCTGACGGGCAGGCGGGTCACGGGGCCGGTCACCGAGGACGGCGTCGTGAACGGGGTCACGTGTCGGGGGAGCCGCGAGACGGTCGTCGAGGCTGATCTGGTCGTCGACGCCACGGGGCCGGCCGGAGTTCTGACTCGTCAGTTGGGGATGTGGGACCGGGCGGCCGGACAACGAGGCATCGGCAAGGAGTTCGAGATCGAGGGCCGGTTCGACGAGTCCGCGATGCTGTTCCGGTTCGATCACGGGTACGCCCCGGGGGGGTACGCGTGGGTCTTTCCGGCCGGAGAGGGCGTGTTCAAAGCAGGGGTGTGCTGGGTTGACGATTTCTACGCCGCTCACAGTCCGGACGACGACGGATCCATCGACTCATACGTCCGCGAGTGGGTCGAGAGCGATCCGAGATGGGCGGCCGACCGGATCCGCGACATCCACGCGGGAGAGGTGGTGTCGGACAACTCGATGAACCAGCGAGCCAGGGACGGTCTCATCGCCGTCGGCGACGCCGTGTCGAGCATAAACCCCCTGTTCGGCGAGGGGATCCGACCGGGGATGGAGTCCGCGAGGATGGCCGCGGACGTCGCTATCGACGCGCTCGACGCCGACACTCCGACCCGAAAGGCGCTCGCGGCGTACGAACGACGGTGGAACAGCGTGAACGGATCGAATTGGAAAACCCAGCGGATAGCGGGCGAACTTCTGTATGATTTCGATGCCGACCAGCAAAACGGGTTCGTTCGACGGGTCGGGGAGCTGTCGGACGGGCAGGTTCGGCGTCTCCAGGAGTACAACCTCACGGTCATGGACCTCCTGAAACTGTATCCGTTCAAACCGGGGGACATCGGCAAACTGCCGACGCTCTTGCGACACCTTCGGTGAGTCTCATCCGTCCGGTCGCTGGTATCGGAGTGACTCCCCCCGGCGGACCGAATCGACGGCGATGAGAGTCCCCCTTCGGCGACGGAGTCGCAACGCCTTTGCGCCCGCCCCACCCCCTCACGTGCATGAACCTGGCCGGCATGGCCTCGAACAACGGACGGAACCTCAGGAACGTCGCGGAGCGGGAACCGGGGGGCGCCGAGTTCGCCGTCGTCGTCTCGAACGACGCCGACGCGCCCGTGCTGGACGCGATGGCGGACAGCGGAATCCCGACGGAGGTCGTCGAGCGCGGGGACGGCGAGTCCAGGGAGTCCCACGAGGAGCGCATCCTCGAGGCCCTCGCGGGCTACGAGGTCGACCTGGTCTGCATGGACGGGTACATGCGGATCCTCACCGACGTCTTTCTCGACGCCGCGCCGACGACGCTAAACGTCCACCCGTCGCTGCTTCCCGCCTTTCCCGGGATGGACGCCCACGAGCAGGTCCTCGACGCCGGCGTGAAGACGACGGGCTGTACCGTCCACGTTGCCACCGAGGAAGTGGACGCGGGACCGATCGTCACCCAGGAGGCGGTGCCCGTTCACGAGGGCGACACCGAGGCAGACCTCGAGGGGCGCGTCCTCTACGAGGCGGAGTTCGTCGCCTACCCCCGCGCGGTGGAGTGGTTCGCCGAGGATCGGGTCTCGATCGACCGGGAGGCCGGAACGGTCTCGATCGAGGGCGACGACGCCGGCGCTCGGCAGGATGGGGCCCTCCCGGCGCGCAGGCTCGTCTCGAACGACCGCGAGCGCGAGTTGCGGTACGGCGAGAACCCCCACCAGGACGCCGCGCTGTACGTCGACCGGACCTGCGAGGAGGCGAACGTCGTGGACGCTCCCCAGCGAAACGCGGGCGCGAAGGGGATGTCCTACAACAACTACAACGACGCCGACGCCGCGCTCGACGTCGTGGCGGAGTTCGAGGACCCGGCGGCGGCCGTCATCAAGCACACCAACCCGGCCGGCGCGGCGGTGGCCGACTCGATCAGCGCGGCCTACGAGCGCGCGCTGGCCACTGACCCGAAAAGTGCCTTCGGCGGCATCGTCGCGCTGAACCGCGCCTGTGATGGGGCGACCGCCGAGGCGATCGTCGACTCGTTCAAGGAGGTCGTCGTCGCCCCCGGCTACAGCGACGCCGCGCTGGAGACGCTGGGCGAGAGGGAGAACCTCCGGGTACTGGACGTCGGTGACCTCGGGGCGGGCGGCGTCCGGACGGCCTTCGAGGGGGGCGACCCCACCGAGAACTTCGTCGAGACGCACCTCACCGGGGGCCGACTGGTCCAGGAGCGCGACCGCCAGCAACTCGCCGGGGAGGATCTGGAGGTCGTCACGGAGCGCGAGCCCACCGCCGAGGAGATCGAATCCCTGCTGTTCGCGTGGCAGACGATCAAACACGTCAAGTCGAACGCCATCGTGTTCGCGGCGGGGACCGAGACCGTCGGGGTCGGCATGGGGCAGGTCTCCCGCGTCGACGCCGTCCGACTCGCGGGTATGAAGGCCGAGAAGGACGCCGAGGGCAAGTCGGCGGAGGGGGCGGTGATGGCGTCGGACGCGTTCTTCCCGTTTCCCGACGGCGTGGAGGTCGCCGCGGAGGAGGGCATTGAAGCGGTGATCCAGCCCGGCGGATCCATCAGGGACGACGAGGTGATCGCGGCCGCCGACGACCTCGGCGTGGCGATGGTCATGACCGGCCAGCGCGCCTTCCGGCACGACTAACCCAAACCGGGGCGAACGAGGGCGTAGGGGGGCCGGATCAGTTCCCGAACTCCGAGTCGTCGATCCAGTCGGGCTGGTCGACTTCGATGTCGTCGCCGAGTTCGATGTCCATCTCGACGCTGGTCTGTCCGTTCGGCGTGTCGACGGTGACCGAAAGCGATCGAATCCCCCGCTCGGTGACGATCATCTCCCCCTCGGCGGAGTCCACCTCGCCCGGATCGAAGGTGAAGCCGTCGTCGCCTTCGAACGCACTCTGATTGATCGAATCGGCCTCGAACACGTACGCCGTCTCGCCGTCGTACGTCGTCTCACTCGCCGGCTGCCAGTCTAGGACCCCGACGTAGATGAAGGCGGCGAGAAGCGTGAATCCCTGTACGAACCCGACCGACTGTTCGATCGTGCTGTCCCCGGTCCCGTACCGGGTTTCGCCGCTCGTCAGATTGCGGACGGCGTCGGGGCCGTCCGTCACGTAGTACGTCGTCGGTCCGCTGAAACTCGAGCGGTTGTACATCGTGAGTTCCTCCTCGGTGTCGTTTATGATCGTGAGGTCCGTCACGCGTGACCCGTTCACGAGGGTCAGATCGATTCTGGCCGGCCCCTCGTAGCTGCCAGTATCGTTGAAAGCCCCCTGTAGAGCCTGTCCAGCACTCTCGTTGAGATCCGTCTCGTTGTCGGGGTCGTCGTCCGGTGGCGGCGTCTCAGTGGGCGTCCCATCCGACGGCGTTCCGTCCGTCGGCGTTCCGTCCGTGGGTGTCTCATCCGTCGGCGTTCCGTCCGTCGGCGTCCCGTCGGTCGGCGTTCCGTCCGTCGGCGTTCCGTCCGTCGGTGTTCCGTCCGTTGGCGTCGCGCCCGTGGACGTCATTTCCTGTGTCAGTGTCGACT
>CAYSJP010000151.1:0-5534 GCA_964431395.1 uncultured Halobacteriales archaeon | reverse complement strand
GTTCGGGCGGAATTGAACCGCCGATCTCCTCCATGTCAAGGAGGTGTCATAACCGACTAGACCACGAACCCTTTCTGCACTTTCCCGTTCCGCGCCGCTCCAATTCAACCTTTCGAAACCCGTGCCCCATCCGGGTCGTCGATTCCTCTCCGGCCCCGACGGATTTAAACGTGTGTACGTATTTGTACATCACAGAACGAAATACACCATTGGTGACCAACATGCAGGAGTACATCGAGCGGGTGACGGACGGAGAAGACCTCACGGTCGAGGAGGCCGAGACCGTCGCGACCGCGATCTTCGAGGACGCGACGGAGGCACAGATCGGCGCCCTGCTGGCGGCCCTGCGGGCGAAAGGCGAGACCGAAGCCGAGATCGCGGGCTTCGCGAAGGGGATGCGTGCCGCCGCGCGGACGATCACCCCCGATCGCGAGGTCCTAGTCGACACCTGCGGGACGGGTGGGGACGACCACGACACCATCAACGTCTCGACGACGAGCGCGATCGTCGCTTCCGGGGCCGGCGTGCCGGTCGCCAAGCACGGCAACTACTCCGTGTCCTCCTCCTCGGGGAGCGCGGACGTCCTAGAGGAAGCGGGCGTTACAGTGGACGCCGAGCCCCCCGCCGTGGAGAACGCCATCGAGGACCGGGGCATCGGGTTCATGCTCGCGCCCGTGTTCCACCCCGCGATGAAGGCCGTCATCGGGCCCCGAAAGGAACTCGGGATGCGTACGGTATTCAACGTCCTGGGCCCGCTGACCAACCCCGCAGGCGCGGACGCCCAGGTGCTGGGCGTGTACGACCCCGGCCTCGTTTCGCTGATCGCCCGCTCGCTCGCCCACATGGACGTCGACCACGCGCTGGTCGTCCACGGATCCGGGCTGGACGAGATGGCGATTCACGACGAGACGACCGTCGCCGAGGTCAGGGGCACGGAGGTCGAGGAGTACACCCTCGTCCCCGGGGACGTCGGCCTGCAGCGACACGACGTCGCGGACGTCGCCGGCGGCAGCCCCGAGGCGAACGCCGCGGATCTGGAGGGCATCCTCGAGGGAACGGTCGGCGGCGCGAAGCGGGACATCATCCTGCTGAACGCGGGCGCGGCGATCTACGTCGCCGGGGAGGCCGACTCGATCGAGGCGGGCGTCGACCGCGCTCGCGAGGCGATCGAGAGCGGCGCCGCAACGGCCCAGCTCGACGCCCTCCGGGCCACGACGGCGGCATCATGAGTGTGCCGATGCCGGACGCCGACGCGGTCGCCAACGACGCGACCCGGGTGAAGATCTGCGGGATCACGAACGCCGCCGACAGGGACGCCGCGGTCGCAGCCGGCGCGGACGCGCTGGGGTTCATCGTCGGCGTCCCCGTCGACACCCCCCGGGAGATCGACCCCGACCGCGCGGCCGACCTGATCGCGGGGGTTCCCCCCTTCGTCACCACGGTCCTCGTCACCATGCCTGGCTCCGTCCCGGCGGCTCGTGACCGCCGCGAGCGGGTCGGCGCCGACGCGATCCAGATCCACGGCGGTCTCGATCCCGGCGGGGTCGGCGACCTCGCGGAGACGGACACGGTGATCGCCGCGGTCGACGCGGACGACCCCGACGAGGCCCGCGCCTACGATGCCGCCGCGGACGCCCTGCTCGTCGACTCGGTGGACGAGGACGGCGGCGGCGGGACCGGGCGCACCCACGACTGGACGGCGACCCGCGAACTGGGTGACGAACTCGCCTCGCCGGTGATCCTCGCCGGCGGACTCACGCCCGAGAACGTCGCCGAGGCTGTTCGGGCCGTCGCCCCCTACGCGGTCGACGTAGCGACGGGCGTCGAACGGGCCGGCGGCGAGAAGGACCACGACGCCGTCGCCGCGTTCGTCGCGGACGCGACCCGCCCGGGGGAGGTGGCCTCGCGATGACGTCCGACGGCGATACCTCGACGCCCGGTAGCGACACGCCGGCGCCCGCCCTCGACACCGATCGCGAGGCCTTCGCCGGGATGGTCGACCGCGCGGAGCCGGTCGTCGCCCGGATCGAGGCACCCCTGCCCGTGGAGACGACCCCGCTCGCGGCGTACGCGGCTCTGACGGGACGGACGACGGACGCGGAGGCGGCCTCACACGCCTTCCTGCTCGAGAGCGCCGAGAAGGTGGCCTCCAGCGACCCCGACGGCGCGTTCGCGCCGGAGACGGGGGACCGCCACGCGCGCTTCTCCTTCGTCGGATACGACCCCGATGGCGTCATCACGGTCGGTCCGGACGACACGGCGGTCGAGCGGTTGCGGGACACCACCGCGGCCGCAGCACTCGACGCGGCCGACCTGGACGGCGGCGACGTCCTCGACACGCTACGAGCCGCCCTCCCGGATTTCGACCGTGTCGGGTTCCCGGAGCACGACCGCCAGCAGCTTGCGGGTGGCCTCGTTGGCTTTCTCGGGTACGACGCCGTCTACGACCTCTGGCTCGACGACGTCGGCCTCGAGAGGCCGGAGTCCCGGTTCCCTGACGCCGAGTTCGTCCTCACGACCCGGACGCTCACGTTCGACCACGCCGCGGACTCGGTGTCGCTCGTGTTCACGCCGGTCGTCGACGGCGAGGCGGACGCAGACGACCTGTACGACCGGATCGAGGCGGAAGCGGCCCGCGTGAGCGACCTGCTCGCGGGGGCCGGAACGCCCGACCCGGGCGGATTCACGCGTTCCGGGGAAATCGCCGGCCCGCAACCCGAGTACGAGGACGCGGTCCGGACGGCCAAGGACCACGTCCTCGATGGCGACATCTACCAGGGTGTGATCTCGCGGACCCGCGAACTCACCGGCGACGTCGACTCGCTGGGACTGTACGCCGCGCTCCGGGGGGTCAACCCCTCGCCGTACATGTACCACCTCCGCCACGACGATCTGACCATCGTCGGGGCGAGCCCCGAGACCCTCGTCTCCGTGCGCGGTCGGGAGGTCGTCTCCAACCCGATTGCGGGGACCTGTTCCCGCGGCGCGAGCCCGGTCGAGGACCGCCGGCTCGCCGGCGAGATGCTCGCCGACGAGAAGGAACGCGCCGAACACACCATGCTCGTCGACCTGGCGCGCAACGACCTCCGGCGGGTGTGTGAGTCCGGATCGGTGCGGGTCGAGGAGTTCATGAACGTCCTCAAGTACAGCCACGTCCAGCACATCGAGTCCACGGTGACGGGCGAGATGGCCCCGGAGCACGACGCCTTCGACGCGACGCGGGCGACCTTTCCCGCGGGGACGCTCTCGGGGGCGCCGAAGATCCGCGCCATGGAGATCATCGACGACCTCGAGCGTACCCCGCGGGGCCCTTACGGCGGCGGCGTCGGCTACTTCGCCTGGAACGGCGACGCCGACTTCGCCATCGTGATCCGGTCGGCCACCGTCGAGGAGGGGGCGGCCGACGAGACGGGAGCGGCTGTCGACGCCCGGGGAACGACCGCCGCCGGCGACGACCTGATCACCGTCCGGGCCGGCGCGGGGCTGGTCGCGGACTCCGATCCCGAAAGCGAGTACCAGGAGACCGAGAGCAAGATGGACGGCGTGCTGGTGGCCCTCGAACGGATCGAGGCGGAACCGAGCGAGCCCCGGGAGGTGACGCGATGACCGACGACGCGGACCGCCCGCTAGTCCTGTTCATCGACAACTACGACTCCTTCACGTACAATCTCGTTGACTACGTGAGCGCCCACGCCGACACCGAGGTGCTGCTCAACGACGCGGACCTAACGGAGGTGCGGGCGGTCGACCCCGACGCGATCGTCATCTCGCCGGGACCGGGCACCCCGGAGAACGACCGCGACGTGGGCGTCACCAACGACGTTCTCACGGAGATCAGCCCCGAGGTGCCGACCCTGGGGGTCTGCCTCGGCCTCGAGGCCGCGGTGTACGCCTACGGCGGGGAGATCGGTCGCGCCCCCGAGCCGATCCACGGAAAGGCCTTCGCGATCGACCACGACGGCGAGGGCGCCTTCGCGGGTCTCGACCAGGGCTTTCGCGGCGGGCGGTACCACTCGCTGATCGCCGAGACGGTCCCCGACTGCTTCGAGGTCACCGCGACCACCGACCACGCGGGAACCGACCTGGTGATGGGAGTGCGCCACCGCGAGCACCCGATCGAGTGCGTCCAGTTCCACCCCGAATCCGTCCTCACCGCCGTCGGCCACGACGTGATCCGGAACTTCCTCGATCTGGTCCCCCCGCGTCCGACGGCTTAACCTGGACCCCCGGACCGGGGCCGCGATCGATCACTTTCACCCGCTCCGCGCCGGCACGGGCCCTCACTGTGATCGTTTCACATTACCATGGTGACATCCCGCACCGCGCTCGAGTCTTGCGGTTGCCCGGACGTCTCGCGGGCCCTCTGTCCGACCGACGTCTGACGCACGCGTGACGATACCGGCGCTCCTCGACCCCGAACCCCCTCCGTTTTCTCCTGGAGAACCCCTTGCAGTCCATCGAATACCCGCCGGCGAACTTCACTTTCACTCCGGTCTAGGTACGCTTATTAGGCAGAGTTCCGTTCATAAGGACCGGACGCACGCTGTCGGGTCCGACCGCCCCACCGGATGAAAGTACTACACAGTGACATGTACGACCGAGACGAAAAACTAGCTAACGAAAGCGTTATCCGGACCGATCCAATAACAAAGTACCGCGAAAAATGACACGAGAAACCAGCCACGCTACTCCGTCTTTTCGGGGGAGGAGACGGCCATGAGCACGCCCGAGCTGTCCGCCGACGAGCTGACGCTGCCGATCAAGCGCACCGACGGGGACACCATCGAGGAGCGCCTGACCGGCAACGCCTACCACAACATTCTGCCGGCACGCTATCTCAAGAAGGACGCCGACGGGGATCTCGCCGAGGATCAGGAGGACCTGTTCGAGCGCGTCGGACGGAACATCGCTCTCGCGGAGGCCGTCTACGAGGCCGAGAAGCGCGGCGTCGAAATCACCGTCACGCCCGACCAGGTAAAACCCGAACACCCCCGGCGCGACGAACTCGCCGAGGAGGTGTTCGGTGAGGGAACCACCGCCGGGGCTGACGTCGAAACGACGCTCACCGAGCACAACGTCAACAAGTTCGCCTACGAGACGGTCGTTCCCGAACTCCCGGAGGATATCAGCGACCACGTCGAGGACGCTGCCGAGGAGTTCGTCGGAATGATGGAAAATTTACAGTTTATGCCGAACAGCCCGACCTTGATGAACGCGGGTGACGAACTACAGCAGTTGAGCGCATGTTTTGTTATGTCTCCTGAAGATGATCTACCGGATATACACGAGAAAGCAAAAGAGGCGGCAGAGGTCTTCCAGAGCGGCGGTGGCGTCGGATATGCGTTCTGGAGATTACGCCCGTTTGGTGATCCTGTCGGATCGACTGGAGGCATTGCTTCCGGTCCACTTACATTTATGGAGACCTTCGATCAGCTCTGTGAAACGATCGCCCAGGGCGGCGCTCGACGGGGCGCCCAGATGGCGATCATGCGCGTCTCGCATCCGGATGTCATCGAGTTCATCCACTCGAAACG
>CAYSJP010000150.1:0-5589 GCA_964431395.1 uncultured Halobacteriales archaeon | reverse complement strand
AGCAGCGGCTGTCGAGCTGGGGAATGACGAGTACTTGATAAGTGCCCGGGGAGGGTTTCGAACCCTCGACCTCCGCATGTCCCAGGTCCGAGGTCCGGAGGCACTCGCGCCGAAGCTCGAGAGCCCTATGAGTGCGGCGCTATGACCAGCTAAGCCACCCGGGCGCAACCTCAGATTACCGGTGACCCGTCTTTAACCTTCCCAAATCGACCGCCGACCGTGTGGGAGCGAACCTTTTTACCCCGTCAGCGTGTGACACCATACCATGGACCAAGCGTTCGTGCAGTTGCTGTGTCCGGAGTGCACCAAGGCCTGGGAGTCGACGCCGGACGATCTTCCCGGATTGCGCGCGAACTTTCACTGCCCGAACTGTTACGCCAGCAGACGGACGGCGGAGTTCATGCGGACGGACCGCGACCTTCAGACGCTCCAAGCGCTCGGCTAGCCCGTCGGGGAGCGCGCGCCGCAGGCAGTACACCTGATGATCTCGGCGCCCTGCTCGCGCTCCAGGCGCGTGTCGGGGAGGCCGCACTCGGGACACAGGACGTAGGCGTCCGCGAACGCCTCGATCGCGTCGTCGATGCGGCGCGCGGTGAACGACCCCGTCAGCCGCGCCCGCCCACGCTCGTCGATGTGGGCGCTCGTCCCGAGCTCGTTTTGGAGGAACTTCAGTACCAGCTCCGCCTCCCGGTCGAGGCGCCCGATCGTCTCCCGGAAGTTCTCATACACCGTGACGTTTCCCTCCTGACGGACATCCGGGTCGGGGATGGTGAACCGCGCCTCGCTTCCCTGGATGTCCGGCGTCGCCGACAACGCCTCCTCGAGTTTGTCGTCGTAGTCGCTCATGTTCGGGGAAAGTCGATGCCGGCACAAAAACGTTGTACTGTCGGCGCGTTCGCGGCTGGATCCGCCGGGCTCGAAACGCCTCAGTCGCGGGTCGACGGGCCATGCATCGCCGGTTTCGGCGGGGACTGAACGACGTCATGAACCGCTAATACCCGCGTCAACGCCTGATAGTCCCGTGTGAACAGGTCTCAAGATAATACTATAACCCTTCAGTTGCTAGTCCAACCCGCTCATGAAAAAGCAGGAGCTCATTCACCTTCACGGGCTGCTCGCGGAAGTATCCAACCACTGTGAGATGGCGAACGACGTGACGATCGACCTCGAGGAGTACCACGACCTCGGTATCAAGCCCACGTCGATTCACAAATCGAAAACCGATCACAAGGACGCTGTCTTCGCTATTGCGACCGGCATCACCTCCCAGCTCGAGGCCGAGGAGCGGGAGGCCACACCCGCCAGCGCTGACTGATCGGCGGTTTTTCCGACGGTTCCGACACCGCGTAGTCACACCACCACGCCGTCGACCGTCCACACCCCGAGGAACCGGACGCTCGTGGCGGGTCCTGTTGCTTCTCGGGTGTGACCATCTACGCCGATCGCTGCCGACCGCGTGGCCGCGTCGCCGACGGTGTCGGGAGCTACTCGATCAGGTCGTCGAAATCGGGCAGGACGTCCTCGTCAGGCTCGGTATCGTCCGCCGGGTCCGCCGTGTCTCCGTCGCCCGCGTTCGTCTGCTCCTCGTCCTCCTGGTCGTTCGACTCCTCGAGTACGTCGACCTCCAGCACGCTCAGGGGGATGTCGTCGAGCCGCTGGCCGATCTCCTTGCGGGCGATCCTGGAGGCGTGTTCCTCCCGCTCGACGTTGAACACCGTCATCTCGAGTTCGAGCGCGACGAGCCCCTCGTCGGCGGCGATGAACGCCGGGTCGAGCCCCTCCCCGCAGTGCGGGCAGTCCCGCTCGCACATGTTGATCTCGACGTAGTTGAGGTCCGGGTTGAGCATGTCCCCGGTTTTCGAGATCGCGATGCGGACGGCCTCGTCGGGTGTTTCGACGTCGTACACGGGAACCGCCGCTTCGACGACAACGCTACAGTCCATCGTTCATCCCTTACTACGCGTGCAAGCGTAAGAAAGTTAGCCCTGGACACGGCGTACGCCGCGCCGCTGTGCGCGAGCGGCCCCGGAGCGAACGGCTCTTGTCGGGGCGGTCCCCAGGGGGCAGCGTGGAACGCGGCACGATTCCGCTCGGGGCGATCCCCGGCGGGTTCGATCTCCAGTCGACGGTCGAGAGCGGCCAGTCGTATCTCTGGACGCGGGCGGACGGCCGGACCTACGAGGCGGAGCGGGTCCGCGGCGGGTCGGCGTGGTACTGGACTGCACTCGACGGCGAGGTGATACGGGTCCGGCAGACCGACGACGCCCTCGAGTGGGCGGCGACGACCGACGTCGAACCCCGTCTCCGGGAGCTGCTCGGGCTCGACGACGACCTCGACGCCGTCCGCGAGGCGACGCCCTCCGGGAACCTGATCGACGCCGCGTACGACGCCTACCGCGGGTTGCGGATCGTCCGGGACCCCTTCTTCCCGTGTCTGGTCTCGTTCATCTGCTCGGCCCAGATGCGGGTCGCCCGGATCTTCGACATGCAGGTTGCGCTCCGGGAAGCCTACGGCGCGGAGATCGAATGGGACGGCGGGACGTACCACGCCTTCCCGACGCCGGAGCGTCTGGCCGAGTCGACCGAGGCCGAACTCCGTGACCTGGGGCTGGGCTACCGCGCGCCGTACGTCCGGCGCACCGCCGAGATGGTCGCCTCCGGCGAACTCGCCCGAGACGACATCGCGGGACTGCCGTACGAGGAGGCCCGCGAGGCACTCACCGGCTACGTCGGCGTCGGCCCGAAGGTGGCTGACTGCGTGTTGCTGTTCTCGCTCGGCTACCTCGAGGCCGTCCCGCTGGACACCTGGATCCGGACGGCGATCGAGGAGCACTACCCCGACGCCGCGAGGGGGAACTACGAGGACACCTCGCGGGCGATCCGGGAGCGCTTCGGAGGCGAGTACGCCGGCTACACCCAGACCTACGTGTTCGCCTACCTCCGGACGGCCGACTGATGGTCGGCCGCGGAGTATTTGTGGCGTCCGGGCAAACCCCGGGTGTGAGCCGAACCCGCGCACACGCCCTCGTCTCCGGGCGCGTCCAGGGTGTCTACTTCCGGGCGACGACGCGTGACCGGGCCCGCCAGGCCGGCGTCGACGGCTGGGTCCGGAACCGCCCGGACGGCCGCGTCGAGGCAGCCTTCGAGGGCCCCACCGAGGCGGTCGAGTCGATGGTCGCGTTCTGCCACGAGGGCAGCCCCGCCGCCCGCGTCGACGACGTCGAGGTGGAGTACGGGGACCCCGAGGGCATCCAGGGGTTCGAGGTCCGGCGGTGACCCCCGGATCCCGGCGGCCCCGCGAGCGAGGCCGGGTACACTTAAACGCCCGGCGGCCGAACGCCGAGACATGATACCCGCAAGCCGGATGGCCGCCGTCGACAGGAACGCGGCGGCGCTCGGCGTGCCACGAAAGCAGCTGATGGAGTCCAGCGGGAACGCGATCGCCCGGCAGGTCCGCGACCTCGCCGACTCCGGCGACGCCGTCGCGGTCGTCGCCGGTCGGGGGAACAACGGCGGCGACGCGTTCGTCGCCGCGCGCTTTCTCGACGAGTTCGACACGGCCGTCCACCTGCTCGGCCGCCCCGAATCGATCCGGAGCGACATCGCCCGGGAGAACTGGGACGCGCTCGTGGAGTCGGGGTACGATCCCACCGTCGTCAGGGACTCGCGGGCGCTCGATATCGGCCACCCCGACCTGGTGGTCGACGCCCTGCTCGGGACGGGCATCGCCGGCGCGCCCCGCGAACCGGAGGCCAGCGCGATCATGACGGTCAACGCAGTCGACGCGCCCGTCCTCTCCGTCGACGTGCCCTCCGGGATCGATGCCGACACCGGCGAAGCCGCGGGCGTCGCGGTCGACGCCGACCGGGTCGTCACCTTCCACGACGAGAAACCCGGGCTCCCGGACCTGGACGCCGAGGTGAGGGTCGCCGACATCGGCATCCCGGAGGCGGCCGAGCGGTTCGTCGGCCCCGGCGACCTCCTCGCGTTGGGTCGGGATCCGGAGAGCCACAAGGGTGATCACGGCCGCGTGTTCGTGGTCGGCGGCGGCCCCTACACCGGCGCGCCCGCGCTGTCCGCGCAGGCGGCCCTGCGTGCCGGCGCGGACCTCGCGTACGTCGCCGCCCCCGACGCGGTCGCGGAGACGATCCAGGGGTACTCCGAGGACCTCATCGTCGAGCGCTACGAGGGCGAGCGCCTGACGCCCGGGTGGGTCGATCCCCTGGTCGAGCGCGCGAGCGAGCGCGACGTCGTCGTCCTCGGTCCCGGCCTCGGCGAGGCCCCCGAAACGCTCGAGGCCGTCCGGGCTTTCCTCGAATCCTACGAGGGCCGGGCGGTGGTCGACGCCGACGCGCTGTCGGTCGTCCCGGACGTCATCACGGGTGCGACGCTGGTCTGTACCCCCCATCCGGGGGAGTTCGCGGAGATGGGCGGCCCCGCCGACGACCGGCGCGACCGCGCGGCGGCGGTCGAGGCGTTCGCCGCCGACCTCGGCCACACCATGCTCCTGAAGGGACCCCACGACGTGATCTCCGACGGCGAGGCGACGCGGGTGAACCGGACCGGGAACCCGGGAATGACGGTCGGCGGCACGGGCGACGTACTCGCGGGCGTCACGGGGGCGCTGCTGGCGACACGGGACCCACCCCGGGCGGCCGCGATCGCCGCCTACGCCAACGGTCGGGCGGGCGATCTGGTCGTCGAGGAACGCGGGAACGGCCTGCTCGCCTCGGACCTGCTCGACCGGATTCCGGAGGCGATGCGGGATGAGTGAGGACGCCGGCGGGGATGGCGGGAGCGACGCCGGCGACGGGTTCACCCACACCACCGCCGGGGGCGACGTCCAGATGGTCGACGTCGGCGAGAAGCCCGATACGAAGCGCCGCGCCGTCGCGCGCGGCGAGATCCACCTCGAGGAGACGACGGTCGCGGCCATCGAGGACGACGGGGCGGAGAAAGGAGACGTCCTCGCGACCGCCCGGATCGGCGCGATCCGGGCCGTCAAGCACACCTGGGAGACGATCCCGATGTGCCACTCCATCCCGATCACCAACGTCGACACCGGCTTCGACCTGCGGGAGGATCGCGTCGTCCTCACCGTCGTCGTCGAGACGACCGGCAAGACCGGCTGCGAGATGGAGGCCCTCCAGGGCGTGACGACCGGCCTCAACGTCGTCTGGGACATGGTGAAGGCGATGGAGAAAGACGAGGCGGGCAACTACCCCGGAACGGCGATCGAGGGCGTGCGCGTGGTCGAGAAGGAAAAGCGGGCGCTGTAGGTGGGGGCCGGGAGCTGGCACCGGCGCCGGTCGGACGTGTCCGATCGCTACCCGTCTTCGGCCGCCGTCGGGAGGGGGTCGATCAGCACGGTCGCGGTCCCGTGGATGACGATTTCGCAGGCCGCAGTGATCGTCTTCGCGGCGCGGTCGACCGTCGCGTTCGCCTCCCCCGGGCCCACCTCGACGCCGCAGGCTGGATCGATCGCCATGGGGTATACTGTCGGAGGGAAGCAGTGATACATTCCGCCGGGGACCGTCCCCGGCGGAGATTATCAAACGTTCTGTCCGACAGTATAGCACACGTCGTCCG
>CAYSJP010000149.1:0-5699 GCA_964431395.1 uncultured Halobacteriales archaeon | reverse complement strand
GCTAGCGAGTCCTGATAATGACTCGTGTAGCGTGTTCCCGCTCCGACCGCCCGGGGTCGGGCGGTCGATACGGTAATTGCCTACACGAGTCATTATGACCGACGCCGGGGATCAGACTGGCGAGTTCAGCGTCCCGAAGTACACCTGCCAGGCGAGCAGGGACTTCGCGACCAGGCTGAGCGCGATGTAGGTCTTCTCGCCGAAGAGGTAGTCGCTCCAGCGCCAGGTCTCGCGGTACTGGAGGATCATGTTCATCGCAAACAGGTTGAAGAAGACGAAAATCGAGACGTAGATGTAGATCACGAACTCGGGAAACTCGCCGCCAGCGGCGGTGACGGTGCCGACGAAGGTGATCGCGATGACGATCCAGGGAATCAGCCCGGCGATCGTCCCCACGTAGTAGGGCGTCCAGTCGGTCTCCTCCGTGGTCTGGTTGCGCTGTTCCATGAGGAGTCCCGAGAGGTTCATGATCGCTACCAGCCCGAACAGGGCCGCGAGCGTCCCCAGATCCCAGATCCCGGCGAGCATCCCGATGACGACGATCATCAGCGACGCGCTCACGGAGTACTCGTACCACCGGTAGGGGTTCATCCCGCGTTCGAGGTACGCGACGTACTCCTCGTAGCGCACCGTCGCGATGATCGTGTGTGCCAGCGCGGACAGAAACAGGAACCCCGCGACCAGCAGAGGCAACTGGACGTCGACCCACGGCACGCTCACTGGAGCGATGGACTCCGTCGCCGTATTGAACTCGTAACGCGTGCGGGTGATCGGCCACCGGACGGCGTCGGCCAGGAAGACCATCAGCGCGCCCTGGAGGAAGTGCAGGACCGCCATGACGCCGTTCCACCGCCGGAGACGCCGGTATCGTGGAGCGGATCCGAGCGCCCGGGTTCCCCCGGACGTCGGCGATTCATCCACCGAACTCGGGTTCGTCGCATCCTGGTGAGACACTGGATGAAACTAACGGTAGCCGATACAAAACACTGTGTACGTGACGGACTAACACGTCACACGGAACGCGGGGTTCCTCACTCATGATGACTGTTGTAGGTGTTTGCCGGTGAGCGCCACCCCCGGTGGCAGCGCTCACCGGTAAGGGACTACAACAGTCATTATCAGTCACCGGGGGCACTCACGACGCCGGCGTCCGTCGGATTCGTCCCGCCGAACCGGGCGACGAACGCGTCGAGTTGCTCCGGGTCGTCCGCGCCGGGGAGTCGACGGTCCGCGGTCGAGGAGTCGGCGTCGACGCCCACCCGCTTGCGGACGAGATCCGCGGCCGACGCCGCCATCTGCCGGTAGGTGGTCAGTTTCCCGCCGACGACGCTGGCGAAGTTCGCGACGCCGTCGTCGGCGTGATCCAGCCTGAAGAATCCCCGGGAGATGCTCCGGCCATCCCCCTCCTCGTCGGGAGCGTACAGCGGTCTGACGCCCCACCAGGTGCGAACCTCCGGCGCGTCGGCGACCGGCGGTAACATGGCCGCACACTCCTCGAACGTCTTTTCGACCTCCCACTCCTCTTTCGGGTACTCCTCGGGATCCCCGACCTCGACGCTGGTCGTCCCGAGAACGGCTTCCCGCTCGTGTGGGACGATGATGTCGCCGTCGTCGGGATCACGACACCGGTTCAACACCGGGCCGAGTTGCTCGTACTCGACCGAGATCATCACGCCCTTGGTCGGTCGCATGTCGATGTCGACACCGACCATCGCGCCGATCTCTCCGGCCCACGCGCCGGTCGCGTTGACGACGTACTCCGGATGTATCTCGTCGCCGACGGAACCGCCGACGCTCACCGACTCGATCCGGCCGTCCGCGAGCGTCATGTCTTCCACCGGTGCGTGAGGGTGGATCGACGCGCCGTGGTTCTCCGCGTCGGCAGCGTTGGCCGCGACCAGCCGCGAAGGGTACACGACCCCGTCGGGGACCTCCATCGCACGCTCGACGTCAGCCGAGAGCTCCGGGACGGTCTCGCGGGCCTCGTCGCCGTCGATGACGGTGGTCGGGATGCCGACCTCCTCGCAGGCCTCGCGTTTCTCCTCGAAGTACGCGGGATCGTCCTCGGCCAACTGGACGAACAGCCCCCCGGTGTCGCGGATACACTCCCCCGCGATGTTCTTGATGATCCGGCTCTCCGTGATACACTCCTCAGCGCCGATCTGATCGGATTCGGCGTACCGGGCGCCGCTGTGCAACAGGCCGTGTGAGCGACCCGACGTTCCGCCGGCGAGGCCGCCGCCGTCGACTAGCGTGACCTCGACGCCGCTGAGCGCGAGGTCGCGTGCGATTCCGGCGCCGGTCGCGCCACCACCGATCACGAGAACGGTTGACATTTTCATGCGTACCCTTTGGTTACAGCCGTAAGTTCCTACCGGTGGGAACGGGCATCGCCGCGACCGCATTCGGGGAGGATTTAACTGTGCGACCGACCCATATCGGGTATCGCTCCGCGAGGGGTTCGACATGAGTCAGGAAAACAGGCGCGAGGGTGAGGACGACCGGGAGCAGAACCGTGACGGACGAGCGATCGGCCCGGCGAAGCGGCGGCGCTTCCTGAAGGCCGTGGGCGTGCTCGGCACGGCGGGGTTCGCCGGCTGTGTGGGCAGCGACTCCGGCACGGACACGCAACCGGAAACGGAACCGGGGGCGTCACCCTCGGCGACGCCGATCGGCACCGACACAGCCACCACCACGGCCACGACCACGGGGACGCCCACGCCGACCCCCCGAAACGTTGCTCTCCTCGTCGTCTCCGCCACGCCGGACTACCGACACGAGTCAATCCCCGCCGGGAACCAGGCGCTCGAGGAACTGGGCGACCGGATCGCCGAGCGGGACGACGTCGCGGACGTCACCGTCGAAGTCATCGACAGCGAGGGCGAACACGCCGAGACCGAGCCGACGGCGTTCCCCACTGATCCGGAAACACTCGCGGAGTACGACGCTCTCGTGTTCAACAACGCGAACGGCGGAACCCCTCCCGACGAGGGCCCGGACGTCCTCGACGAGACGCAGGCGGCGGCGTTCGAGGCGTTCGTCCGGTCGGGCGGCGGCGTCGTCGGCGTCCACTCCGGGATCGACGCCCAGCGGGCCGACTCCTTCTACGCCGAGGTGATGGGCTCGTACTTCGCGGGCCACCCCGACACCCAGGAGGGGACGCTCGCAGTGACCGATCGGGTCCACCCCTCCACGAGCCACCTTCCTGCGGAGTGGGAGCTCGAAGCCGAGTGGTACACCTTCACCGATGACCCGCGGGGGGACGCCCACGTCCTGATGACGGCCGACACGAGCACCCTCGACGTGGAACGCGACGCCCCGACCGAGGAGGGTCACCACCGCCCGATGGCGTGGTGCCAGGAGGTGGCCGGCGGGCGCTCGTGGTACACCGCGCTGGGCCACCTGCCCGGGCACTTCGAGAACGAGCGGTTCCGCGAGCACCTGCTGGGCGGCATTCTGTGGGCGGCCGGACTCGCGGATGGGGACGCGACCGGCACCGTCTGGGACGCCTACGAGAAGACGCCCGTGACCACGGAGACGGGGAGTCCCTCCACCCTCGATGTCGCCGCGGACGGCCGGGTGTTCTACGTGGACCGGGGCAACTACCGCGAGGGGGACACGGAGGCGGTCATGGCGATCGACCCCGATGAGGGGACGGCGTCGACCGTCCTCGAACTCGAAGTGTACGGCACGAACAACGGAATAAAGGGGATGGCCCTGGAGCCGGGGTTCGAGGGCGACGGCTGGATCTATCTCAACTACGCGCCGCCGGACGCGGCGATCACCGACCCGCACAACCGGGTGTCGCGCTTCAGCGTGGCGGACGGGTCGGTTAACCACCGTTCGGAGGTCGAGATCCTCCGGTTCCCGATCCAGCGCGAAATCGTCGGCCACCGGGCCGGCGACCTGGCCTGGGGCCCCGACGGCGAACAGCTGTACGTCGCCGTCGGCGACGACACCTTCTGCTGTGCGACCGAGTACGGACCGATCGACGAGCGGGACGGTCGGAAGCTGTACGACGCCCAGCGCACGTCCGCGAACACCGCCGATCTCCGGGGGAGCATCCTCCGGATCGAACCCAACGACGACGGCACCTACGACGTCCCCGAGGACAACCTGTTCACCGAGGCGGGGGGGTACGGCGAGGAGATCGAGGCGGGACTCGTCCACCCGGAGATCTACGTCATGGGCCTGCGCAACCCCTACCGGATCGCGGTCGACGCGGCGACCGGGGCGCTCCACTGGGGCGACTACGGACCCGACGCGAGCGCCTGGGACGTCGACCGCGGTCCCCCGGGCGTCGTCGAGTTCGACCGGGCGACCGAGGCCGGGTTCCACGGCTGGCCCTACATCGTCGGGGACAACGTTCCCTACCGGCACTACGACTTCGGGGCGGAGGAGTCCGGCCGGATCTTCGATCCCGACCGGCCGGAGAACGACTCCGTCCACAACGACGGACTGACCGACCTTCCGGCCGCCACCGGGGCGATGATCACGGTTCCGAGGGAGTGGGAGCAGTTCCTCGAGTACCCCGCGGAGTGGGAGGAGTACGTCGGCAACGACGGACTGTCGGACGTCCCGTTCCCGCAGGTGAGTGGCGGCTCGCCGATGGGTGGACCGGTGTATCGCCACCGGGAGGGCCACGGCGCCGACGCGCTCCCGCGGTACTACGACGGGAAGGTGTTCATCATGGAGCGCCAGCAGAACTGGATCAAGTACGTCACCCTGGACGAGGCGGGCGAACCGGTCGAGGTGGACCCGTTCCTGCCCGAGGAGACGTTCAGGCGACCGATGGACATGACGGTCGGGTCGGACGGGGCGCTGTACATCGCGGAGTGGGGGAGCGGCTGGGACGCGCCCAACGAAGACTCCGGGATCTACCGGATCGCCCGCCCGGAGTAGGCCTCGCGCCCGCCGGGAGGAGACCCCCGCCCCGGCGGACCGCGCGCTCGTGCCAGCCGTTCAACCCTGCTCGTCGACCCCTGCCCCGGGGGCGTTCTTCTTGACGCTCTCGATGCCGTTTTTCGCGTTGGCCTTTTTCGTGTAGCCCTCGCCGCCGTCGGCGATGATGTTTCCGTTGTCGTGGCGGAGCCGCCAGCGCCACTGCCCGGCGGAGTCCTCGTACAGTTCGAACGTCGCCTTGCTCCCCGACGGATCGGTGTCGACGTCGTCCTCGCCTTCCTCCCACGCCACCTCGAACTCGAGTTCCATCGTCTCGTCCTCGCGCTCGACAGCGACCTCCAGTTCGGGGTCATCGGGCGGATCGACGGTCACCGACTCCTCCTCGTCGACCGGGATCGGATCGCTGTCGTCGAACGCGTCGGCGACCTGCCGGAAGTACGACGCGATCTTCTTTCGACTCCGCGTGGCCCGTGACTCGTGGATCGTTTCCTCGACCATGCGGGAGTTCTGTGACCGAACGCTCATAACTGTACCCCAGTTCCCGATGGTATCGCCCCGGCCGAACCATCACGAACGGACTGATGAACGGAGCCTCCGGACCGGCCACTCATAATGGCTAGTGTAGCGTTTTACCGCTCCGACCGCCCGCCGTCGGGCGGTCGATACGGTAGTTGCCTTACACTAGTCATTATCACCCGAACAACACTGGCGGAACTCGTCACGATCGATCAGTCACACGGTGTGCGTCCCCATCGCCCGGGGCAGGGATCAACCGTCGGGAGTTCTCCTGTGGGGCG
>CAYSJP010000148.1:0-5787 GCA_964431395.1 uncultured Halobacteriales archaeon | reverse complement strand
CCCCCCTGTACCGCCCGGGCGAGGGGTACCGCGGACCGCGCGTCGAGGGGTACGGGCGTTCGCGGACGCCGCATCGAGGGGGTACAGGATCGTTATCCGGGCGTAGCAACCGATTAACCTATGGAGAGGAAACCTTAATCAACCGTTTAGACGAATATGGGAACGATGATGGCGCAGGGTAGTTCCGCGAACCTGGAGGCGGTCGAGATTCACGACGTGCTGTCGAACGAGCGTCGCCAGATGGTGATCGACAAACTCCGGGAGTCCGGGGGGACGGTGTCGGCGCGGGAACTCTCGGAACACATCGCGGAGTGCGAGACGGGCGAGTCGCCGCCACCGCGGAACATCCGCCAGAGCGCCTACGTCTCGCTCCACCAGACCCACCTCCCGAAACTCGACGACCTGGAGATCGTGGAGTACGACGAGTCCGACAAGACCGTCACGCTCGACGAGACGGCCTCCCAGGAAGTCAGCATCTACATGGAGACGGTCCCGAAGTACGGCATCTCCTGGAGCGAGTACTACCTCGGGATGTCCGTCCTCGGGGTGCTCCTCCTCGTCGCAACGCAGGTCGGCGTCCCGGTGATCTCGTCGGTCGGGACGACCGTCTGGATGGGGGCGATCCTCACACTCATCGGGGGTTCCGCGGTGTACCAGACGGTCCAGCAGCGAAGTTCGATCCTCCACCGCCTCGGCGCGCCCGGCTCCGAGACGGACGGGGAGGACGGCGGGGAGACGGACGCCGGCTGAGACTGTGTGGGAGTGGTGCGGAACCGGACCGCGCCGCATATAACGCTGGTATCTCTACGTTCGGGTATGAAATTAGTGCCGGACACGAGCGCCGTCATCGACGGCCGGGTCTCGGCGGGCGTCGACGCCCGGGAGTTCGACGACGCCGCGGTCCTGATCCCGGAGGCGGTCGTCGCCGAGCTCGAATCCCAGGCCAACGCCGGCGTCGACACCGGCTGGGACGGGCTCGCGGAGCTACAGCGTCTCGCGGATCTCGCCGACGAGGGGGCGATCACCGTCGAGTACACCGGTCGGCGACCCACGGGGAGCGAGCGCGAGGAGGCGGCGAGCGGCGAGGTGGACGCGCTGATCCGGGACCTCGCGGAACGGGAAGGCGCGACCATCCTCACCTCCGACCAGGTCCAAAGCGAGGTGGCCATGGCGAAGGGCCTGGACGTGGAGTACGTCACCCCCGAGGTCGCGAACCTCGAGCCCCTCGCGATCGAGGACTTTTTCGACCCGGATACGATGAGCGTTCACCTCCGGACCGGCGCGCCCCCGATGGCGAAACGCGGCGACGTCGGCGGGATGAGCTTCGAGGCCGTCCGTGATCGGGTGTCGACGGAGGAGGAACTGACGGAGTGGGCCGCGGAAATCGAGGACGCCGCGAGAGCCAGCCCGGAGGGGTTCGTCGAGCTCCAGGAGGAGGGCATGCGGATCGTCCAGTTCCGGGACTACCGGATCGCGATCGCCCGCCCACCCTTCGCCGACGGCTGGGAGATCACCGCCGTCCGGCCGATAGTCGAGACCGACCTCGAGGACTACGAGCACGCCGAGGAGCTCAAGGGGCGGTTGCTCGAGGAGAAACGCGGCGTCCTGATCGCGGGGTCGCCCGGCGCCGGCAAGACCACGTTTGCCCAGGCGGTCGCGGAGTTCATCGCCGACAACGACAACGCCGTCAAGACCATGGAGAAGCCACGCGACCTCCAGGTCGGACCCGAGATCACCCAGTACACCGAACTCGGCGGGTCGATGGAGACGACCGCCGACTCACTCCTGATGGTCCGGCCGGACTACACCATCTACGACGAGGTCAGAAAGACCGACGACTTCGAGGTGTTCGCGGACATGCGGCTGGCGGGCGTGGGCATGATCGGCGTCGTCCACGCCACCCGGGCGATCGACGCCCTCCAGCGGCTCATCGGCCGGGTCGAACTCGGGCTGATCCCGCAGGTCGTCGACACCGTGATCTACATCGAGGCCGGCGAGGTCCGGAAAGTGTACGACGTGAAGACGGAGGTGAAGGTTCCCCAGGGGCTCACCGAGGAGGACCTCGCCCGCCCCGTGATCCTCGTCTCGGAGTTCGAGACGGGCGTTCCCGAGTACGAGATCTACACCTTCAACCGCCAGGTCGTCACCGTTCCCCTGACCGGAGAGGACAGCCCCGCCGACTCGGAGAGCGGGACCGAGCGGCTGGCCCGCCAGGAGGTCGAGCGCGAGATCCGCTCGATCGCTCGCGGGCACGTGGAGGTGGAGTTCGCCAGCCCGGACCGGGCGATCGTGTACGTCGACGACGACGACATCTCCGCGGTGATCGGCAAGGGTGGCGGCCGCATCTCCGACGTCGAGGACAGCCTGGGTCTGGACATCGACGTGCGGACCCACGAGGAGCGGTCGGGACCCGACGGTCGGACGGACGGAACTGATCGGAGCGGACCGGGCGTCCCCGACGACGCCCCGCTCGAATCCGACGGCGAGATCGTCGCTCCCGACATCACGGGCAACCACGTCGTGATCCCCGCGGACGGCCACGTGGGCGAAACCGTCGAGGTACGGGCCGGCGAGGAGTACCTCTTCACCGCGACCGTGGGTCGCGGCGGCGAGATCCAGGTCTCGCGGGGTAGCGCGATCGCGGACGAACTCGAGACCGCGATAGATAAGCGAGAACAGATCACGGTCGTCCCTACCTGACGTGAGGTACGGTCGCTCCGACCGGACGGGAGCCGGGGGCCGTCTCCCGGATCACCCGGGCCGTCATACTGACTCGTGTAGGCAATTACCGTATCGACCGCCCGACTGTGGGCGGTCGGAGCGGTAACACGCTACACGAGTCAGTATCACTCCGCGGTCCGGGCGTCGGCGGTCTGCTCTGACTCCTGGTCGCAGTCGATCTCGTAGATGCTCTGGCGGGCGTCGGCGAAGTAAACGTCCTCGGTGACGGCGTCGATCTCCTCGAGCCGTTCGAGCGCGTACCGAACCGTTCGTGCCGACAGCATCGACTCCTGGACGATCTCCTTCTGAGTCTGACCACCGTTGTACTCGAGCACCTTGAAAACGAGTTTCGCGCTCGGGGGGAGGTCACTCAGGTCCTCCTCGTCTGTCATCGACCACACAGAATACGGCCCCGCATAAAAGTCTTGCAATGTCGACGAGCGCTTCCGATAACTCTCGTGTGTCGACGAACGCTTCCGATTCCACCATCGGACGCGGGCAGGTGCGGTCGGTTCGGAGCGCGGAACTAATCAGGGAAAACGATTATATACCACTCCGTTGTACAAGTGGTATACCCATGCGAGAGGGGACGCGAAACCGCGACCGGGGTTCACACGTCAGTGAGTGGGCCCAGTGGATACAGCGCCGCGCCACACGCGAGCGCGACGAACCGATCTAACGGCTCAACTGATCCGATCGTACTGGTCGGAGAGTTTTTCCGCCGCGTCGGCGAGGCCGTCGCGCTCGAACGCCGGAAGATCCCACTCGACGGCCTCCTCGACGCCGTCACTCCCTAGCTTCACCGGGACGCCAAGCGCCACGTCGTCGTGGCCGTACTCGCCCTCGAGGGGAATCGACCCCGGGAGCACCTCGCCGGTGTCCCGGATGACCGCCTCGGCCATGTGGGCGACGCCCGTCGCCGGTCCCCACTGGGTGGCGCCCTTGCGTTCGATGACGTTCATCGCCGACTCCTGGAGGTCCGCCAGGATCTCCTCGCGCTCCGCCTCGGTGAACTCGGGGTCGTGGCCGTTTATCCGGACCTTCGAGAACACGGGCACCTGCGCGTCACCGTGCTCGCCCAGGATCGTCGCCTCGACGTTGCCGACGGGGGCGCCGAAGCGCTCCGCGAGGACGTACCGGAACCGCGCCGAATCCAGGCGGTTGCCGAAGCCGATCACCTTCTCGCGGTCCCGAGTACCCGTCTCGTAGAGGTGGCGGTTGAGGATGTCGACGGGGTTGGAGGTGGTGATCGAGACGAAGTCGTCGGTGTACTCCGAGAGGGAGGTGCCGATGTCCTCCATGATCGGCGCGTTGTCCTCCGCGAGGTCGAGGCGCGATTGGCCCGGCGAGCGCGGGATGCCCGCGGTGATGATCACCACGTCCGAGCCCGCGGTGTCCTCGTAGCCGCCCTGGCGGATCGTCGTGTTCGCGTCGTAAGCGACCCCGTGGTTCGCGTCGGCGGCCTGGCCGATCGTCTCGTCGACCTTTTCGGGGATGTCGACGAACACGAGTTCGTCCGCGACGTCCCGGAGAGCGAGGTTGTATCCGGCGGCAGCGCCGACGGTTCCCGCCGCACCGATGATGCTGACTTTCGTCATGTACCGGAGACCCCTCCCGGAATTCTGTTAAGCGCTTCGGAACCGCCGGCGAGAATCGTCGTTCGACGACCGATCACTCGATGATCGACGTACTGGTGTGGGGAGCGTCCGCCCGATTCACCCACCCGCCTGCCGTCCGGACCGGCTATCTTATGATCCCGAAGTACGAACGACGTTCATGATGGTCCGAAACGAGACCCCACTTCCCGAGCGGCGTGCCCACCACACTCGACCACGAACGGTCGCCCCGGCGGTCCGGGTCGGGGGACGGTGACGATGCGCCTCGCGAGGACGCGCGACCGATTCGTCGCCGAATTCACGTTTCCGATCGAACGCACGGCGGTCATCGATCGAATCGGCGACGTCGAACTCGACGCGCCGGCCGGCGAACCCGACTCCATCGCCGACGTTCTCGAACGCACCGACCAGGAGGCGTTTCGCTCGGCCGACGAACTGTACGACACCATCATGACCTACGTCGGCGACCAGTACATCGGCCGGAAGTACTACGACGACCGGGGATCGAACGTCGGCGGCCCCGACGACGAGGGGGTGACGTTCTGATGGGCGTGACCGTCGTCTCCGGCATCCCGGGTGTAGGTGCCTCGAAGGTGTGTGAGGAGGCTCGCCGCGAGTTGGGCGACGAGTACACGCTGGTCAACTCCGGGGACGTGATGCTGGAGGTGGCCCTCGAACGGGGGCTCGCCAAGAGCCGGGGTGACCTCGCGGAACTCCCGCTTCCCGAACAGCAGGTGCTCCAGCGACGGGCCGGGGAGTACATCCGCCGGGAGGCCCGCGAGGGCCCGGTCATCGCCAACACCCACCTCGTCGTCCAGACGCCCTACGGGTTCCTCCCGGGGCTGCCCGCTCCGGTCCTCGCGGACGTCGACCCGGCGGCGATACTCCTCGTCGAGGCCGAGGCGACGACCATCTGCGAGCGCCGTGACCGGAGTGACTACCGCGACTACCCCGCGGAGACGGAGCTGATGGTCACCTTCCACCAGCAGCTCTCCAGAGCGGCCGCGATGGGATACTCGATGGAATCGGGCGTTCCCGTCCAGCTCGTCCCCAACGAGGGCGGGGTCGACGAGGCCGTCGAGTCCATGGTCGCCGCCATCGACCGTCTCGAGTGACCCACGTCCCCGACGAGGTGCTCGAGGCGGTCGACGCGTTCGGAGAGGGACTCCTCGCGGGCACGCCGCCGGCCGTGGACGGCCGACTCCGGGGCGACCTCCGCGTCAGCATCCGGCTCGACGGAGCCGGCGGGGCGCGGTGTCGGTACGAGCGCGAGCACACCCGGACGGCCTCCACGATCCGCTCGTACGGTTCCTTCGTCACGACGCTCGTCGACGGGATCGACGACCGCCTCCGGTCGTGGGGCGTCGACCCCCCGGAGGAGTACGCGTACGCCGGGACCGTCGACGGCGTCCACAGGTACGACGGATCGCTCGGGGTGCCCTGATCGGCC
>CAYSJP010000147.1:0-5817 GCA_964431395.1 uncultured Halobacteriales archaeon | reverse complement strand
ACGGCACACGCCGGGGAGTAGCACGGAGGTCCGCGGGAGGCACATGCCGCGGGTAGGCACGCAGTCACCGCCCTGGCGGGCGGGGGAGCTAGCGCGATTCGGCGCGGCGCGAGCGCCGCGCACTCATGCGAGGGATGGGATTTGAACCACGGTCGCTCCCGTTCGCTTCGCTCACCTCCCGCTCCCTGATTCAAATCCATGCTGCACTACACGCTCCTCACGTTCGTTCGGAGCGGTAGTGCGAGGGATGGGATTTGAACCCATGGACCCCTGCGGGAGCGGATCTTAAGTCCACCGCCTTTGGCCAGGCTCGGCTACCCTCGCACGGCTGGATCTTCCGGAGTCACGCCCAAAACGCTTCCGTCCCCGACTGGCGACCAGCCGCAGGTCAGGGTCTCCCCCCGGCTCCGCCGACCCAGAGTCGCCCGAGCTCGCCCTCTATCGACACGATCAGCTTCGGCATGTCAGTACCCAGCAACGGCGCGCCGAACGGCTCGAGGGTGTAGTCGTCAGTCGTTCCGTCGGGGAGTTCACCCTCCACCTCGTACCGTCCGGCCTCGGTGAGGACGTCCTCTTCGGTGATCCGGGTCACGTCCGGCCGGCCGTCCGACGGCTCGATGTCGTACGTTTCCTCGAACACCGTCCGACCGTCCTCCGCCGTGATCCGGACGGAGACGGTCTCGGGATCGGTTCCGTAGTTCTCGACGGTCAGCGAAACCGGATCGGTGACGTCGAGGTACCGCCACAGTTCGACTCGAAACGCCGTGTACAGTGCCACGCCGGTGGCTATCACTCCGGCGACGAGCGCCGCGAGAAGCGACCGTCTGGAGGGCATCACGTCGGGATACTCGCCGCGGGACGAAACCCGTTTTGGACGGTCGCGCCGAGCACCGGTAATCGGCTACACGAGTCATTATCAGGTCTCCCGAACTGCGACTCCGTCGCCCACGGCGATCCGGCTCTCGCGGTCGGTCTCGGGGACCGCCGCGATGAGGGTGACGGCGAAGAGGTGATCGAACGCGTCGGGGTCGGCGAAGTCGGGAAACGTCTCCCTGCGCCGCTCGACGAACCGCTCGCGGAACGCGGGCGTGGCCTCCCCGGTGTCGGGGTCCCGCGAAGGAACGACACACCGGCCACAGGGCTCGACGCCCTCGAACGCGACCCCGCCGGCCTCGAACCTCGGGGCGTCCCCGCCGACGAAGCGATCCTCCCAGAACGCCGGGACGCCACCGACCTCGACGTTGGTGCGCAGCCGCCGCCGGACGCCCCCGGGCGTCAACGCGTCGAACCACGAGGCGACCGCCTCGATCGTCGCAGTGCTGACGACTGACGGCCCCGCGGATCGCCGGTCGACGAACCCCGACTCGTCGTCGCGCTCGATCGTCGTCTCGATGCCGAAGTAGCCGGAGAACCACGCCTCGGCCGCGTCCCGCTCCGCGTCGAGGTCGAAGGTCCGTGTCTCGCCGTCACCCGCGACAGCCAGCACCCCGGCTTCCGGGTCGAAGTCGGCGTCGAGTTCGTGGACGAGCGGCGTGCGCTTGCCGTTGATCGGGTCGCCCTCGGGGCCGAACAGGGCGTAGGTGCGGTCGCCGGCGAGCGTCCCGCCGGGCGTGATCCGGGCGGCGTCGACTGCGGTCCCGTCGAGCGCCTTCACCGGGTACACCCTGAGTCCCGCGACGTGCATCCTACCGGTGGATCTCGACGGACTCTAGCAGGACGTCCTCCAGGGGTTTGTCGTCGCCGTCGGTCCGGACGGAGCCGATCGCCTCGACGACGTCCATCCCGTCGACGACGTCGCCGAAGACGGCGTGGCGGCCGTCGAGGTGGGGCTGGGCGTCCAGCGTGATGAAAAACTGCGAGCCGTTCGTGTCGGGGCCGCGGTTGGCCATCGAGAGCGTCCCGGCGCCGTCGTGGCGCAGGTCGTCGTGGAACTCGTCGTCGAAGGTGTACCCCGGCCCGCCCCGGCCGGTGCCGGTCGGATCGCCGGTCTGGATCATGAACTCGGGGATGATCCGGTGGAAGAGCACGTCGTCGTACAGCGGGTCGGTCCGGGTTTCGTCCGTGTTCGGATCGGTCCACTCCTGCTCGCCAGTCGCCAGGCCGACGAAGTTCGCTACCGTGTTCGGCGCGCGGTCCTCGTACAGTTCGACCTCGATGTCACCCTCGGACGTGTGCAGCGTGGCAGTCAGATGGGCCATACCTGACCGAAGAGCCGCTGTCGGGAAAAACCCCGCCGATCCGTACCGCTCGCCCGGGTGCAGGGCGAGTCACCGACACGGAGCGAGGCCCGCCGCGAGCGGTGAATTGAACAGCGCTCGACCCGGATACTCGATTGATGGCGCTCGACCCGGATGCCCGATCGATTGCCGGTGATCCCGCCGACCTCTCGGTTCGGCTGCTGAAGCGCGTGCGCCGCGAGGAGGGTATCGACGGACTCGAGGAGGAACTGGCGGGGTACGAGCCCCGGGAACTGGCCGCGGGGCTGGGTGACGACGCGGCCCGCACCGCTTTCTGGTGTAACGTCTACAACGCCTACTCGCAGGTCCTGATCGAGGAGCGCCGGGAGCTGTACGAATCGAGCAAGCGGCGTTTCTTCGGGCTCGAAGCGATCCCGGTCGCCGGCCGGGAACTGAGCCTGAACTGGATCGAACACCGGCTGTTGCGGCGCTCGCAGTTCGCGTGGTCGCTGGGCTACCTCGCGAACCCCCGCCCCGGCGCGTTCGAGCGCTCGCTCCGCGTCGACCAGCGGGACCCCCGGATCCACTTCGCGCTCAACTGCGGCGCGAAGAGCTGCCCGCCCATCGCGGCCTACACCGCCGACGGGATCCACGATGAACTCGACGTCGCGACCGAGTCGTACCTCTCCCAGCACGTCCGGTACGACCCCGACGGCGGCCTCCTCGGGCGGGGCGTCGTCCACGTTCCGCGACTCATGCTGTGGTACCGCGGCGACTTCGGCGGGAAGTCGGGCATCCTCGCGATGCTCCGGGAGTTCGACCGGATCCCCGAGGGGGCGCGCCCGCGCCTGAAACACCGGGAGTACGACTGGTCGCTGGCGCCGGGGGCGTTCAGGGAACCGTTCGAGGAGTAGCTTACCCGTCCTCGTCCCGGTCCGTCACCCGATCGACGACCGACCCCACGTCGACGGGCTTCTCGCCGACGACCGATCCCATGTCGACGCGTTTCTCACCGATGATCGCGCCGGCGAGCGCACCGACGCCGGCGCCGGTGCTCGCCGCGCTTCGCCCCACGAGTCCGCCGAGGCCGGCGCCGATGGCGGCACCGATGGCTGCGTACCTGGCGCGGCTCAGAGCGCGCTTGATCCGTGACATGGTTGCTACGACGATGCGAGGCGATAAAAAATCTCCGGGTCACCCGGTCCCGGCGGTCGCGGTCGCGTTCACGTCACGCCCGGCCTCCGCGAGCAGGCGCCCGAGGATGTCGGCGTCCTGTTCCATCCGGTCGGCGCCGAGTGCCTCCCGCTCGGCGGCGAAGTACGACTCGAAGGTCTCGATGCGTTCGCCGTACGGCGAGGAGACCTGCAGATCCACCGACTGCTGCTCCCACTCCCCGAGGTCGGACTGGTGTTCGAGGCCGTCCGGCGGGTCCTCCACACCTCCGGTTCCGCGAGCGCGCTCGTACGCCGCCCAGTTGCGCATCAGGTCGGCGTACCGCGAGAGCGCGACTGCTTTCCGGATCCCGGAACTCCCGTAGTACGGGGCGTCCTCGCTTCCGAACTCGACGGTCCGGATCGACTCCCTCGACTCGCCGGTCCGCGTCTCGTAACTCGTCGTCAGCCGGAGGCTATCGGCCTCGCCGACCTCCCGGAGTTCCAAGAGGACGACACCACCCTCCGTCCGGTTCCCCTCCGTCCGGGACGGGAACAGCGTGGTGACCTCCATGAGCTGCCCGGTGGCCTCCTCCGCGCTCGGCGAACCGTACACCTGTGCGATCTCGTACCCCTCGGACTCGACGGACAGCGAGAGGTTGAACACGAGCGGCGTCACCATGTACTCGAACCCCTCGTCCATCCGTTCCTCGAACTGGCCGGGCGAGTGAACCGTGTAATAGTTGGCCCCCCGTACCTCGTTGATCGACTCGACGAGGTCGGTGTTGAAGTCCACGCCGACGCCGACGAACGTCGAGTGGATTCCCTCACTGGCGGCTGATTCCAGGCGGCTACCGAGACTGCTTTCGGACGTGTCCTCGAGGTTCGGCATGGCGTCAGTCACGTAGACCACCCGGGTCTCGTACTCGCTCCGGTTCGCGTCACGGTAGGGGTCGAGCATCGACGTCGCCTCGCTCATCCCCGCGTCGAGGTTCGTACCGCCGTCGGCCTCTAGACCGCGAACTCGCGTTTCCAGGGACCCCATATCGGTTTCGTCAACCCGCTGGACGGGCTGGAGGGCCTGTGCGTCGTCGGAGTAGGTCACCATCCCGAAGCGATCGTCGCCCTCCAGGTGGTCGGTGAGCGTCAGGACGGCATCGCGCGCCGCAGCCATCTTCGAGGAGTCGTCCTCGACGGTCTTTCGCTCGCCGCCGTCGTAGTAGTACTCCCCGAAGGACGACGACATCGACCCCGACGTGTCGAGCACGACGACGAGGTTCAGTTTCTTGCGCTCGAAATCCGACTCGGAGAGCCCCGAGTTGAGTCCCACGGTGAGGTAGCGCTCGGTCTCGTTGGACAGGGGATCCGTGCTCACGGCACGGGAGTGGCTCGGACAGAACAGTTGCTCGCAGGCCTCGGGCGTCCCGGTGTCGAAGTAGTAGTCGTGGAACAACCCCTCGGCAGTCATGTCCGTCGGCTGTGGAACGTACCCCTCCCGGACGTTGTTCCGGAAGGCGACCGCGTCCTGGGCCCCGCCCGCCGCGAGCCCGATGTTGCCGCCGGAGGGATTGTTGACTGCGGCGTCCGGACCACCGCCACCCCCCGCACATCCCGCGATCACGAGCATCAGGGCCGCCACCGCGGCGAGCGCGTGGTCTCGCATGCGTGGTGATATCGAGTAACACGTATTAGCGTTTGGGGAGGCTAAAACGGCCGTTTCACGATGATCGTTGTCGGGGTCCCCCTTCTCCCGGTCGAGGAGTTCCTACCGGGATCACAACTGTATTGCGTCGAGCGGACCGAGCAGCGAACACGTCGATAGCTGGAGAGTGCCTCGAAGAATGCATACGCAGGTCAGTCACACGGAGCGATGAGAGACCGGCTAGGCGTCAATCCGCAGGTGTTGGCGCTCGCGCTCGCCCGGATGTCCGAATCGGTGGGAAACTCCTTTCTCATCGTCGTCCTGCCCCTGTTCATCGCGAGTGACTTCGTCTCGGGCAACACGTTCGGGTTGACGGAGGTGTTCGTGACGGGGCTGGTTCTCTCGATCTTCGGGTTCGTAAACAGCCCCCTCCAGCCGTTCACGGGGCGGCTGTCGGACCGCACCGGACGGCGCAAGATCTTCGTTCTGTTCGGGCTCACCCTCATCGCGGCGGCGAGTTTCGCCTACTCGCTGGCGGGGACGTACTGGCATCTCGTCGGCCTGCGGGTCCTGCAGGGCGTGGCCGGCGCGTTCATCATCCCGACGACCGTGGCGCTGGTCAACGACCTCGCCGAGGAGGGGAACCGCGGCGGCAACATGGGGACGTACAACACGTTCCGCCTCGTGGGGTTCGGCGTCGGGCCCATCGCCGCCGGTGGCGTCGTCGCCGGCGGTCCCTACACTGTCCCCCTCGGATCGATGGCGTTCTCGATCACTGGCTTCGACGCCGCCTTCTACTTCGCCGCCTCGACGGCCACGCTGGCCTTTCTGCTCGTGACGGTGCTCA
>CAYSJP010000146.1:0-5848 GCA_964431395.1 uncultured Halobacteriales archaeon | reverse complement strand
GGAGGCGGCGTCGTGATCGTCGGCGTACCGACCGAGACGGCGCCCGACGAGAACCGCGTCGCGCTCATCCCGCCCGTCGCGGCGGAGCTCGTCGAGGACGGCCACGAGGTGTGTGTCGCGTCCGGCGCCGGCGAGCCGGCGAACTGGTCCGACGCCGCCTACGAGGAGGCCGGGTGCACGGTGCTGGCGGATCGCGAGGCCGTGTTCGACGAGGCGGAGATCGTGTTCCAGGTGGAGGCGCTCGGCGCCACTCCCGACGCGGAGATGGACCCCTACCGGGAGGGTCAGATCGTCGTCGGGATGCTCGGTCCATACGACGTGTCCGACGAACAGCTGGCGGAACTCGCCGCGCGGAACGTCAGCGCGTTCGCTCTCGAACTCATTCCGCGGGTCAGCCGGGCACAGAGCATGGACGCGCTCTCCTCGCAGGCCAGTCTGGGCGGGTACAAGGCCTGCCTGCTGGCCGCCGAGGAGTTGCCGAAGATGTTCCCCATGGAGATGACCGCCGCTGCGACCATCCAGCCGGCGGAGGTGTTCGTGATCGGCGCCGGCGTAGCCGGGCTCAAGGCCATCGCGACCGCCGAACGCCTCGGGGCCAGCACCCGCGGCCACGACGTCCGTCTGGAGGTCAAGCGGGAGGTCGAAAGTCTCGGGGCCGACTTCGTCGAACTCGAACTCGAAACCGAGGGCTCGGGCGACGACGAGGGGTACGCCGTCGAGATGGGCGAGGAGTTCTACGCCGAGCAGCGCAAACAGATGCAGCGGGTGGTCCCCGAGTCGGACGTGGTCATCACCACCGCGGCCATCCCCGGGCGACCGGCGCCGGAGATCGTCACCACCGAGATGATCGAGGAGATGGACGCCGGATCGGTGGTCGTCGATCTGGCGGCCGCGACCGGCGGCAACTGCGAGCCGACCGTGGCGGGTGAGACGGTCCACCACGACGGGGTGGGGATCCACGGCCCGACGAACCTCCCCTCGCGGGTGGCACGCACGGCGAGCCAACAGTTCGCCAACAACGTCGCCAGCTTCCTCGAGAACGCCCTCGTCGACGGCGACTTCGCGTTCGACTTCGACGACGAGATCATCGATTCGACGCTGCTCACACACGATGGAACGGTACGGAACCCCCACATCGACGATGGGGAGGAATCCGGGGAAGACGAGCCGGACGAGACGGCGGCCGAGGGGCAGGAGGGTGAGACGGATGCCGCGTGAGGGGGTGATCGGGGCGTGACGTTCGTCGAGAACCTGACGCTGTTCGTGCTCGCGGCGTTCGTGGGCTATGAGGTCATCACGCGCATCCCGACGAACCTGCACACGCCGCTGATGTCGGGCGCCAACGCCATCTCCGGGATCACGCTCGTCGGCGCGGTCGTCGTTGCCGGGGAGGGCTCGACGACGATCGCGACAGTCCTGGGATTTCTCGCGGTCGTCATGGCGAGCATCAACGTCGTCGGCGGGTACTTGGTGAGCCACTTCATGCTCGACGAGTTCAGCAAGGGGGGTGGGTGAGATGACGGCCGAAGCGGGTATTCTCGCCCAGAACCTCCCGGACCAGGCGCTCCCGCTCGTCTACCTCGTCGCCGGCGTCATGTTCATCCAGGGGTTGCGCGACATGACCCACCCCCGGACCGCGACCCGCGGGAACGCCATCTCCTCGGGCGCGATGTTTCTGGCGGTTGTCGTCACGGTCCTGTGGTTCGACATCGCCGACCCCGAGATCGTCGGCGCGGGGCTGCTCGTGGGCGGGGCCATCGGCGCCTACCTGGCGGTCAGCGTCGAGACGACGGAGATGCCCCAGCTCGTCGGGCTGTTCAACGGGTTCGGCGGCGGCGCCTCCGCGGTCGTCGCAGGCGCCGAACTGGTCCGGGCGGTCGCCGTCGGCGACCCGCTCTCCGTCGAGTTCACCGCGACGGCGGGGATCGCCGGCATCATCGGCTCGGTGACGTTCTTCGGGAGCCTCGTCGCCGCGGGGAAACTCCACGGCCTCGTCGGCGACTTCCCCGTGAGCGCCAACGCCGGCCACGTGGCCAAGGCCGTGACCCTCGGTGCCGCCGTTCTCGCCGGACTCGTGTTGATCGTCCAGCCGGACCTGTTCGGGGGCGTGCCGACGGCGGAGTGGATGCCCTCCTACTGGGTGCTCGTCGTCGCGGCGTCGATACTCGGAATCTTTCTCGTGTGGCCCATCGGCGGCGCGGACATGCCGGTCGTCATCGCCCTGCTGAACTCCTATTCGGGGCTGGCGGCCGCGACGACCGGGTTCGTGCTGGACAACTCGGCCCTGATCATCGCCGGGACGCTCGTGGGCGCCTCCGGCATGATCCTGACGGTCATCATGTGCAACTCGATGAACCGGTCGCTGACGAACGTGCTGTTCGGCGGGCTCGGCACCGACGATGGGTCGAGCGAGGACATGGAGGACATCTACGAGGGCCGGATCACCGAGACCTCCCCCGAGGAGGTCACCATGCTGCTCGAGACTGCCAACCGCGCAGTCGTCGTGCCGGGCTACGGGATGGCGGTCGCGCAGGCCCAGCACGCGGTCGCAGAACTCGTCGAGTTGCTCGATTCGAACGGCGTCGACGTCGAGTTCGGCATCCACCCCGTCGCCGGGCGGATGCCCGGCCACATGAACGCCCTGCTGGCGGAGGCCGACGTTCCCTACGACAAGATGCGGGAACTCGAGGAGGTGAACCCCAACTTCTCCCAGACGGATCTGGTGATCGTCACCGGGGCCAACGACGTCGTCAACCCGAAGGCAAACGAGGACGAGGGCAGCCCCATCGCCGGCATGCCCATCCTGAACGTCGAGGAGGCGCGACACGTCGTGGTCAACAAGCGCAGCCTGAGTCCCGGATTCTCGGGGATCGCCAACCCGCTTTTCGCCCGCGACAACACGAGCATGCTGTTTGGCGACGCGAAGGAGTCGATGCAGGATCTCGTCAACGAGTACAAGGAATCGACCTCCTGATGGCCGCCGGATAGACCGTCTCTCGCGGTCAGAGCGACGTCAGCCGCGTCTGTTCCACGTCGGAAGGGTACGTCATCCGCATCGGGAGCCCGCGCTCGTCGGTGGGCGACCCCTCCGGAAGCGTCGACACCCCATCGGGCGCCCGCCGCGCCGTCACCGCCGCGACGAGGGCGTCGAGAACGTCGTCCACCCCCCCGACCAGGGGAGCGTACGCGGGTTCGGTGAATCGCGCGACCGACTCCTCGTAGATCGCCCCGGCGTCGGGGTGTTCCTCCGCCAGAAGCGCCAGGCGTTGCTCCTGCCCCGCCTGCGTTTTTTTGCCCGCGTCGAGGCCGGTGTGGCCGTTCAGCGCGTAGAAGCACAGTTCGGGGTGGGTCTCCGACAGGCGGTCGCGGGCGCTGGGGTAGGTGTCGAGAAACTCGTCGACTTCCCGGACGCGGGGGACGATGCTCCAGGCCTGGTTCTGGATGCTGTAGCCCGCCCGCTCGTTGATCCCCTTGGCGTCCTCGAGGTTGCCCTCGTAAACCGCCTCCCGCACCGGCGCGTAGAAGACGCTGCCGTGGTGGCTGCCGAGACGGCGTTTGGCCTTCACGTCACACCGCCGCCGCCCCTGGCTCGGCAGGCCGATGGGGACGTCGATGAACACGTTCGTGGCGTCGCTGTGGTACTTCCAGAGGCTGAAGATCGAGGGGAACAAGTCGGTCTCCCAGCCGCCGTCGTCGTGGAGGACGACGCCGAACCACCCCTTTCCGGCCCAGTCGACCCCGATGTGCTTCGCCATGCACGCCCCCACACTCCGGCCGCAAATAGTTCTTGACGTACGTGTCGGCCCCGAAGGGCTCTCCTCGCCGGACGCGGCGGGGTCTGCGTGGCCGCGTCGGGCGACCGAGCGCGTGGCTACGTCGGGCGGTCGGGTGCCTCGCTGGTCGCGGGGCGACTCGAAAAACGGTAACACGCTACACGAGTCATCATCAGGAGATCAGCTCTTCCTCGCCGCGCTCGACGACGACGCGACACGGCGGCGAGAGCTTGTTGTAGGCGCGCCGGAGTGCCTCCTTGGCGACGTCGGCCTCGTCGACCTCACACCAGATGCTAAAGAGGCGGTCGCGGGCGTCGATCCGGGCGGCAGTGCCGACGGGCTTGCCGAAGGACTGGCGCATGCCGTCGGAGACGCGGTCCGCGCCGGCGCCGGTAGCTTGCTTGTTCTCCCGGATGACGTGGTGGGGGAACTTCCGGAGGGTCATCCGGTAGTTGCCCTCGCCGAGTTCCTTGATGAGGTGGCGGTTCGCAGACAGCCGCGCTGATTCGAGGGAGCCGTGGCGGAGCTGGCACTCCTCCTCGATCTCGAGGCTGATCTGGACGGGGTAGTCGTCGGCTTCCCTGTGGCGGTCGCCCATCTGGTGCTGGGCGATCTTCGAGCCCGGGATGCCCGTGATGTACTCCCGTCGGGTGTAGGGAGGCTTGCTGATCTCCCGATACATTGAGGCGGGTTTCTCGGACATGATTACTACTGAATCGAACGCTCACGTAGCGGATAAAGCCTTCGAACCCCGGTGTTCAGTTCGGGGGATCGGGTCGATTCCCGAGTTCGAGGTCGACCGTCTGCTCCTCGCCGTCCCGGATGACTGTCACCGGGATCGTCTCCCCGGGAGTGGTCTCCAGCGCCAGGAACGTCGAGAGCTCGTTCAGCGTGGCCACGTCCGTCCCGTCGAGCGCGGTGATCACGTCGCCACCGACCGGCACCGTGACGCCGTTCTGATCGCCCTCGCTACTTCCCTGGAGGACGCCGTCCGAGGGGCCGCCGTCGCGGATGCTCGTGACGATCACGCCCCGCGTGGTGTCGAGGTCGTTCGCGTCGGCGATCGTCGGCGAGACGGGGCTGAGCCCGACGCCCATGTAGGAGTGTTCGTACTCTCCGTTCTCGATGAGACTGGTCGCGACGCGCCGGGTGAGTGCCGCGGAGATACCGAAACCGATGTTGTCCCCGCGGCCTGCACGAACGACGCCGACGACCTCGCCATCGAGGGTGAGCATCGGTCCGCCGCTGTTCCCGGGGTTGAGGGCGGCGTCGGTCTGGACGGCATCGGGGATCGAGAACCCGCCGGGTCGGTCGTAGTTCACGTCCATCGAGCGGTTCGTCCCGCTTATGATCCCGGTGGAGATGCTCTTGTCCAGTCCGAAGGGGTTGCCCATCGCCACGATCCGGGTCCCGATCGGCGGCTCCTGATCGACCAGGGGCACCGGCGTCGCGTACTCGGGCGGGTCGTCGACCTCCACGACCGCGAGGTCGCTGTAGTAGTCGGTGGCGGTGAGCTCGGCGGTCCGCCAGTCCTCGCGGCTGTACAGCACCTCGAGTTCGTCCGCGCCGCCGGCGACGTGCTCGTTCGTTATCAGGTACTGCGTCCCATCCGGCAGCGTGGTTTCCGGCGGCCGGAAGACGAACCCGGAGCCCTGTCCCTGTCCCCGGGACGATGTCGCCCGGATCAACACCACCGAGTCGACCGTCTCCTCGTACACCTGGGTGAAGGCGTTCCCCTCTGCGGAGCCGGTCGGAATCCCGTCGATCACTCCCGGATCCGCGACCGGGTCGTTTTCCTCCGGCGTCCCGGTTTGGCTCCCGACCGGCGTCTCGCAGCCGGCGATGCCGCCAGCGAGAACCGTCCCGGCCGCAGCGAGCAGCCCGCGTCGCGTAATTCCCTTCTGTTTCATTGATTAGTTTCCAGGACTGCACGGACAAAAGTTCATGGTCCCCGGCGAGCGACCGGACCATCGACGCCCCCCGGGCACCGGCGAGCGGGCTGATAATGATCGTTGGAGTCCCTTACGGAAATTCGAGGCGAAAGCCTCGCCGTTCACGGCGGGGATGAAGCCGAC
>CAYSJP010000145.1:2230-5888 GCA_964431395.1 uncultured Halobacteriales archaeon | reverse complement strand
TGCATCTCGGGCACCCAGAGCCTCGACGACGCGTACAACTGGATCCGCGCCGGGCGCAATCGCGGGCGCGCGGCGATCGTGATCGCCACCGACACCGCGCTGTACGCCCGGGGCGACCCCGGCGAGGCCACCCAGGGCGCCGGCGCCGTGGCGATGCTCGTCGACGAGGACCCCGACATCGTCGAACTCGGCATCGAGCAGGGGTACGGTAGCGCCGACGAGACGGACTTTCTCAAGCCCAACCAGCAGTTCCCCAGCGTCGACGGCCAGCGCTCGGTGCAGGTGTACCTCCACCGGATGCGCGAGGCGCTCGAGGACTTCGAGTCCGTCACGGGGCCGACCCACCCCGACGACTACCGCTTCATCCCCTTCCACACCCCCTTCCCGGGGATGGTCCGGAAGGCCGCCCTGCTGGGCTTTCGTCACACCATCCGCGACACGGAGATCGAGGACGACCTCGAACCGGAGATCGGCCGCCAGCCCCGCCGCGTCGACTTCGAGGACTACGACGCCTACGAGGAGGCGATCAGGGCACACATGGACGAGTTGAAGAAGACCGACGAGTACCAGACCTGGTACGAGAACGCGATCGAGCCGACCCTCACCATCTCCCGGGAGGTCGGCAACTGGTACACCGGGTCGGTCCACGTCGCCCGCGCCTCCGCGCTGAAGTACGCCCTCGAGGAGGGCCTCGACGTGGTGGGCGAGAAGATGCTCCTGGGGTCCTACGGCAGCGGCGCGCAGGCGGAGATCCACGCCGAGGAGATTCAGCCCGGCTGGAAGGACGCCGTCGGCAGCCTCGACATCGACGAGCGTCTGGAGGGCCGGTACGACCTCGCCTGGGAGGAGTACGAGGAGATCCACGATACCCACAACCACGCGACGGACACCCTCGTGGAATCGTTCACCGCTCCCGACGAGGAGTTCGTGTTCACCGGCTGGGGCGACATGGACGAACGCGAGTACGACTTCGTCGCGTAGTGCTCCCGGCGACGGGTCGGGATCGCCGACGGACACGATGAACAGCCTGGAACTGGCGCTTCGCCTGAGCGCCGGCATCTTGCTCATTCTCGCGAACGGGTTCTTCGTCGCGATCGAGTTCGCACTGACTCGGGTCCGACAGTATCCACGATCGGAGTTCGACGCTCCGGGCCTCCAGCGGGCCTGGGAGATGACACGGGATCTCGAGATCTACCTCACGAGCTGTCAGGTCGGCATCTCCGCGACCAGCATTGCCGTCGGCATCGTCGCGGAACCGGCGCTGGCTGCACTGATCGACCCGGTTTTCGAGAACACGCTGCTCACATCGATCGGTGCCGGCAGCATCGTCGCGTTCGTCATCATCAATCTGCTCCACCTGACCCACGGCGAACAGACACCCACGTATCTCGGGGTCGAACGGACGAAGTTCGTCGCCCGGTACGGTGCGACGCCCCTCTACTGGTTCGCCAAACTGCTCTACCCGGCCATCGTGATCGGAGACGGCGTCGCAAAGTGGACGCTCGGGCTCTTCGGCGTCGAGATGACCGGTGCTTGGCTCGAAACCGAAGCCGACCGCGTCGAATCACGGGCGGACCTCCGCCACCGGCTCGGATCCTTGCTCGACCGGGGAAACCTCTCGGAGGAGCGCAAAGAGGAGATCATCAGCGCCTTCACCGCCGGCGAACAGCCCGTTAGCGGAATCATGACCGATCGCGAGGATATCGTCTTTCTCTCGACGGCCGTCTCCCTGCAGGAGAACCTCGATCGGATCGGAACGAGCCCTCATACGCGATTTCCGTTGATCGGTGAAGATCCCGCCGATTACAGAGGCATCGTCTACGTCCCGTCAGTCGTCCACCGAATCGACGATCTTCAACGTGGCGAGGCTGCGTTCGAGGACATCGCTGCCCCACCGATGACGCTTCGAGCGGACACTCTCATCAGCGATGCCGTTGACCAGTTTCAGGAAGAACACCAGGAGCTCGCACTCGTGTGCGACGAAAGCGAGGAGACCGTCGTTGGACTGATCACTGCGACGGACGCCCTCGAAGCGGTGATGGGCGAAATCAAGGACCCCCTCGACATCGAACTCCAGCAACGGACGGGCGACTCACGATAAAACCGAGCAACTGCACGATTCGGGGCCACACTCGGTACGATTCTGGACCGTACGTCAGGGCAGCTCGCGCAGCCGGTCGAGCATCTCCTCGACCGGCGTCGAGACCACGCCCAGCGAGAAGCCGTCCATCGAGGCGAGGTCGGGGGCGAACTCCCAGAGGTCGTCGGGATCGATCCCGTGCAGGACGACCGCGTTCGGCGTCGGCTGGACCACGCGCATGGCCACGAGCGGCGACTCGCCGCGCGAGACGTTCGTGAACACCAGCGCGCGGCTGGTCGACTGGCCGTACAGGCGGTAGAACTCGTCGGAGGACAGCCGGGTGATCGCCTGGATGCTGTCGATGACGGTGTGGCCGGTGATCCCCTCCGGGCCGGCCACGATCTCGGTCCCGCCGATCGCTTCGTAGAACTCGTTCGTCGGGAGCGTCGCGGCGTACTCCTTGAGGTCGAGCACGATGTCACTCGAGAAGCCCGCCGAGAGCACGCGGGCGTACTGGCGGATGTGGTGGCCGCCTCGCGCCTCGTCGATGTCCAAAAGCCCCTCGACGATCCGCGCGATCACGCCGATGCCGGGGCTCTCCCGGCGGCCGCTCTCGTAGTCGGAGATCACCGACGAGGAGACCGACAGCTGCTCCGCGAGGTCGGTCTGGGACACCTCGAAGTCGGTGCGCCACTTCCGCAGGGTGCCGCCCGCGTCCGAGGAGAGGGTGATCTCGCCCGCGATCTGCTCCGCGAGGTCCTGGCGCGGGTCGCTGCGTGCCATGCCCCGGCGGTCGCCCGCGATCCGAAAAAGGCTACCGAAACCGGTCTTCGACGCCCGTCGATCCAACAGGGCTATGCCGGACGGTAGCTATGCCCAGCCATGCCCTCCACGCTCGTCCACCTCGCGATCGGTGCGCTGATCGCCGCCGCCCTCCTGGAGGACGCTTTCGGCCCCCGGGCGCTCGGAGTCGTGCTGCTGGTCGTGGCCGTCCCCGACCTCGACACGTTCGTCGGGATCGCGCTCCCGGGGACCCACCGGGCCGCCCTGCACACCCTCGTCGTCCCCGCTCTCGCGGCCGGGGTGATCGCCTACGACCTCCGCCGGGAGGACTCCCGGCTCCGGGCCCGGGGCGCCGGGGCGGTCCGGGTCGCCTGGGTCGCGGTCCTCGCGTACGTCCTCGCCGGCATCGGCCCGGACCTGTTTTTCAACGGCGCGAACGTCCTGTACCCGCTGCACGACCAGTTCTACACGGTGAACGGGGAACTCATGTACTCCGACCAGCGCGGGATCGTCCAGACCCTCTGGGAGGCCGGGGAGTCGACGGGCGGGACGACCGAGAACACCCACTACTACACCGGCGTCGATCCCGTCCGGGGCGAGGAGCCCGGGAACGTCGAGCGGGTGTTTCCGATCGCCAGCAGCGGCCTGCACGTCCTCCTCATGAGTACCGCGACGGTCGTCACGGGCGCCCGTCTGTGGCTGGATCGGCGGTGACGGAAACTCGAACCTGGCTCGGTCGACGGTGACGGGCGTCCGGACGTGTCCTGATCGCCGGCGATCCAAGCGATTTTGTCG
>CAYSJP010000145.1:0-2130 GCA_964431395.1 uncultured Halobacteriales archaeon | reverse complement strand
CGGTGACGGGCGTCCGGACGTGTCCTGATCGCCGGCGATCCAAGCGATTTTGTCGGGACGGGACGTTCGACCGCCATGGCGGAGGGTCGGGAGGTCGTCGCCGGTTCGGCCGCGCTCGGTCTCGGGGGCCTCGCCCACGCCGCGCTCACGTGGCCGGCGGGTGCGACGGTCGCGTTCTTTCTCGGCGGCGCGCTCGTCGCGTTCGTCGCCGAGGCAGTCGTGATCGACCGTGGCTGGCTCGAACACCACGTCGGCCCGCACGTCGCCGGTGTCCCCCTGTATGTCCTCCCCGGGTGGACGGGGGTCGTGTACGTCGCCTTCCGGGGCGCGTTGCTCGTGACGGACGGCGCGGCGGCGGTCGTTCTCGCCGCCGCCCTCGCGACAGGCTACGACGTTCTCACCGACCATCGCGGCGTCGCCGAGGGGTACTGGACGTACACCGACGACCTGCCGGGTCCCCGGTGGCGCGGCGTCCCCTGGTGGAACTTCGCCGGCTGGGTCGCCGTCAGTTCCGTGACGGCCGCGCTCGCGGTGGCGTTCCTGTGATCACCCGGCCGGTGGCGGGCACCCGGACGCTGGCGGGCGCCCGAGCGGTGGCGGGCGCCCGGACGCTGGCGGGCACTCCGTGGGCGCGGGCGGATCGAAATCTCCCAGTTTAAAACCCGGAGGCGCCTACTCCCCTGGTACCGAACTATGCGCCGGAACGCCGCCCGCGGCTTGCTGATCGCAGTCGGGGTCGCCCTGCTGGCCGAGCCGGCGCTGGCCCACGTCAGCGGCGTGGCGGAGTACTCCGACGGCGGGGTCCCGACCTGGCTCACCATCAGCACCGGCGGCGTCGTCATCGGAGCGTCCTTCCTGTTCACCAGCCTGCTGACCGACCACGAGGGGATCCGGATGGTGAACGGCTGGCACCTCCGGATGCCCGTGCCGGGGTCGCTTCGCTCGACGGTGACCTGGGGATTGCGCGCGCTCGGCGTCGTCGTTCTGGGGCTCGTGGTTGCGAGCGGGCTGTTCGGCCCCAGTCCCGCCTCGGCGTCGCTGTTCACGCCGACCGACAGTTTCGCCATCATGGTCGTCTGGATCGGCTGGTGGGCGGGCTACATCATGACGGTGTACCTCGTTGGCAACTCCTGGCCGCTGTTCAACCCGTTCCGGGCCCTCGGCGCGCTCGTCCCCCGGATCGGCGACCGCGTCTACCCCGAACGCCTGGGCGCCTGGCCGAGCGTGATCGGCCTCCTCGCGCTCGTGTTCATCGAGGTCGTCACCCCGGTCGCGCGGGCGCCCCGCTTTCTCGCCGGCGTCGTCCTCGCGTACACCGTCGCAACCCTCACCGGCGTCGCCCTCTACGGGACGGACGTCTGGTTCGACCGCGTCGACCCCATCGCGCGCGTGTTCCGGGCGTACGGCCGGATCGCGCCGCTCCAGCGCACCGGCGATGGCCTCGCGTTGACCCTGCCGACGACCGCGCTCGTCGACCACCGGCTCCGCGAGGAACCCGGCGCCGACGCCTTCATCGTCGCCCTGCTGTGGGTCACCACCTACGATGGTCTGGTCGCCACGCCGGCCTGGGAGGCCGCGCTCGGGCCCGTCGTCGGTCTCGCGGGGGACGCTGCGGTCCCGGTACTCGGCGTCGGCACCGACTACGTCCTCGCCCTCCTGATATACGTCGCCACCGTCGTCGCGGGGTTTCTCCTCTTTTATTTCGTGTACCGCTACGCGGCGCGGACGGCCCGCGACACCGCGGACAGCTACGTCGCCGCGGACTACCTCGCGCGGTACTTCGCCCCCGCCCTGCTCCCCATCGCCGCCGGCTACCACCTCGCGCACTTTCTGGCGTACTTTCTCCGGCTCTCGCCCTCCCTCGCCGGCGTGCTCACGACCCCCCTCTCCGCGCCAGCGAGCGCGAGCGTCCTCACGATCCCCGGCTGGTTCGGCACCGTCCAGATCCTGCTCGTCCTGCTGGGGCACGTGCTGGCCATCTGGGTCGCCCACTCCCGGGCGTTCGAGCTGTTCCCCGGAATCTTCAAACCGATCCGGAGCCAGTACGCCACCACCGTCGCCATGATCTTCTACACCATGGCGAGCCTGTGGGTCGTCGTCCAGCCGTTCGGCGAACCCCCGTTCGTCTGA
>CAYSJP010000144.1:0-5916 GCA_964431395.1 uncultured Halobacteriales archaeon | reverse complement strand
GACGACACCGGCGACTCCATCGCCGGCCAGGACGACGAGTGGATGTGGGAGGGGATCAAGGCCGTCGGGAACCGCTACCTCCCGACCCGGAACGTCGAGATCCCCGACGGTCCCGCAAAGGAGTTCATGACCGCCGACGTCGTCACCGTCTCGGCGCGCAAGTCCGTCCGGGAGGTCGCACAGTCGATGATCACCCACGACATCGAACAGATCCCGTTGCTCGACGCCGGTGACCTGACCGGGATCGTCCGGGACGTCGATCTGCTGTCCGCCGTAGGGAGATGAGCGAGCGCGACCGCCTCACGGAACTCGCGAAGCGCCGCGGATTCTTCACCCTGACCGCCGAGGCGTACGGCGGCGTCGCCGGCTTCTACACCTACGGCCCCCGGGGCGCGACCCTGAAGGCCAACGTCGAGAACGCCTGGCGCGACCGCTTCGTCACCCGCGCGGGCCACATGGAGATCGACGCGCCGACGATCATGCCCGAGGCGGTGTTCGAGGCGTCGGGCCACCTGGAGACCTTCGACGACATGGTCGTCGACTGTGCGGCGTGTGGTGTCTCCCACCGCGCCGACCACCTGATCGAGGACGCGACCGACGTCGAGGAGGCCGAGAGCCTCCCCACCGGGGAGGTCGCGGACCTCATCGCGGAGCACGACATCGCCTGCCCGGCCTGTGGTGCCGCCCTCGCCGACGAACCGGTCGACGACTTCAACCTCATGTTCGGCACGAACATCGGGCCCGGCGACGCCTCGCCGGGGTACTTGCGCCCCGAGACCGCACAGGGCATCTTCGTCGAGTTCCCACAACTGGCTGAGTACGCCCGCAACCAGTTGCCCTTCGGCGTCGCCCAGATCGGCCGCGCGTACCGCAACGAGATCAGCCCCCGCAGGGGCCTGGTCCGCGTCCGTGAGTTCACGCAGGCGGAACTCGAACACTTCGTCGATCCCGACCGGGACGAGCCACCCCTCGAGACTGTCGATGACGTCGTCCTCCCGCTGTATTCGGCGGCCGATCAGGACGCCGACGACGGCGGGATCCGCGAGACGACGGTCGGGGACGCCCTCGCGGAGGGCGTGATCGGCGACCCCTGGATCGCGTACTACCTCGGCGTCTCCAGGAGCTGGTACGAGCGGATCGGCGTCGACATGGACCGCTTCCGGTACCGCCAGCACCTGCCCGGCGAACTCTCGCATTACGCCTCCGACACCTGGGACGCCGAAACCGAGGTCGCCGGCGACTGGGTCGAGGTCACCGGCTTCGCCTACCGGGGCTCCTACGACCTCGCGAAACACGAGGAGCACTCGGGTGAAGATTACTCGGTGTTCCGCCAGTACGACCAACCCCGCACCGTCGAGCGCGCGACCGTCGACCCCGACATGAGCTACCTCGGCCCGGAGTACGGCGGCCGCGCGGCCGACATCGCCGACGCCCTCGCGGACCTCGCCGGGCGCGACCCGGGGGCCTTCGAGGCCGACGCCGTCGCCGTCGACGTCGACGGCGAGACGTACACGATTCCGACCGAGGAGACGGGCTTTGCCGTCGAGGAGGTCACCGAGTCCGGCGAGCACGTCACCCCCCACGTCGTCGAGCCGTCCTTCGGCATCGGGCGGCTCGTGTACACGGTCCTCGCGCACAACCACCGCGAGGACGTCGTCGACGGCGAGGAACGCGACTACCTCTCCCTGCCGCCGGCGGTGGCTCCCACGTTCGTCGGCGTGTTTCCGCTGATGGATCGGGACGGCCTCGCGGACCGCGCGGCCGACGTCGCCGGCCGACTGCGCGACCGCGGCTTCCCGGTCGCCTACGACGACGCCGGCTCCATCGGTCGGCGCTACCGCCGCCAGGACGAGATCGGCACCCCCTACTGCGTCACGGTCGACTACGACACCCTGGAGACGGACACGGTCACGATCCGGGACCGTGACACCGCGGTACAGCGCCGCCTCCCGACCGCGGATCTCCCGGACGTCCTCTCGGCGTTGCGCGCCGGCGAACGCCGGTTCGACGCCGTCGGCGAGCCGGTGGCCGCCGACTGATACCAATGCCGACCGACGAGATCAAGCGCCGACTGGTCCACGTCGCTGGAGCGCTTATTCCGCTGGCTTACCTGGCCGACCCGATCCTGCTGTCGGGCGACCTCCTCACCTGGGACCGGGTCCGGCTGCTGTACCTCGTGGCGAGCGTCGTCGCCGTCGGTCTGGAGTTCTTCCGGCTCGTCGTCGGCCTGGAGTGGTGGGTGTACCGCCGGCTCACCCGCGAGTACGAACAGACGAACCCGGCGGGGTACGCGTTGTTCATGGTCGGCTCGGCGATCGCCGCGCTCGGGTTCGAACCCCGGATCGCGATCCCGGCACTGCTCGCGCTCGCGCTCGTCGACCCTCTGAGCGGACTGCTCTCCCGCCGCGGTCACCGCCGGGTGAAACGCCCGTCCGTGCTCGCGGTCACCTTTCTCGCCTCGTTCGCCATCGCCGCCGCGTTCGTCGCCCTGCCGGCCGCGATTCTGGGTGGCGTCGCCGTGACCGTCGCCGACGGGGTGAAACCCTCGATCGGCGGCGTGGTGCTCGACGACAACTTCACCATCCCCGTGGCCGCGAGCGTGGCGATCCGGGCGGGCGTCACGTACCTCCCCGAGGCCCCGAGCCTCGTGTGAGAGCGGTCAGTTCACCCGGTACGGACTGTCGTCGCCGTCGTCGCCCTCGCTCCCGTCGCCATCTCCTCCCCCCTCGCCGGGGAAGGTCTTGCGGGCCGTTATCGTGACGGTCGCCTCCGGGGCGTCCGTCTCCTCCCAGGGGCTCTCGTACACCGAGATGTCGGTCTCGGTCACGTCCCAGCCCTCCCGCTCGACCAGGTCGACCAGCGCCCGCTGCTCGTCGAGCGCGTCCTCGCGCACGTCAGAACCCTCCCCCGTCGTCGACACCCGACCCCGGCCCGGCGTCGTCGCCCGAACCGTCCGACGCCTCGGGGACGCGCGGCCCGTCGGCCCGGGGCCCGACGCCGATGCGGACGCGCTCGCTCTCGGGCACCGCCTCGACTTCCTCGCCATCCTCGAACCGGACGAAGTTGAGGTAGAACGGCTCGCCACAGGGCGCCCCGCCGGTGTCGTCGTGACCGGCATCGGACTGGTCGCCGTGCTCGCCACACGTCAGCCGAGCGCCGTCGGCGTCCTCGAACGCCTCCTCCGGGCCGGCGTAGCTCCACCCTTCGAGTGGGTACGGCGTCACTGACTTGTCCTCGAGATAGGCGTCGCGCTGAAGAGTCGCGACCGTGCCACACCGCGGGCAGTAGTACCGGACTGGAACCGTCATCGCTCTTCGATAGGGGACCCAGGCGGATATACTGCCGGCTCCGCCGTCTCCGGCTCGGGTCACTGCCACAGCCGGACGGTCCCGTCGGCGCACCCGACGGCGACGGCGATACCCTCCGGGCCCCGGGTCGCGAGCACGTTCGTCGCGAGATCACCCCCGATCGGCAGCCGCCAGGCCTCCCGGGCGCCGCCGTCGGTCCGGCGGATCCCGGCCAGCGTCCGCCGGTCGTCCGTCGGGACGAGCAGTTCGACCCGCCCGTCGCCGTCGAAGTCCCCGGCGACGCCGCCGTCGAGGTTCCGGGAGCCGATCGCGTGCGTCGAGTACCCCGAGAGGGTCGCGACGATTTCGGGATCACCCCCGAGACGGTAGAACTCGACCGTCCCGCCGACGTGGGGGGTCCGGACGACCGCGAGTTCCCGGGCACCGCCCGGCGCGAACGGCGCCACCGCGAGCGCGTGTCGCCACCGGAACCCCGTCCCGATCGCCGGGCCGGCGCCGAGGCGCTCCCCGCCGGCCCCGTAGACGACCTGGCGGGCGCCGCGGTCCGCGTCGCTCTCCGTGACGACCGCCTCGTGTCCGTCTCCGGTCGTCACGTCCGCGAGGATCGGGGCGATCCCCTCCACGACTGCGCCCTCGGGGACCGACGCCCGGGAGCTCACGGACAGGTCCCCGGGGTCGAGACGGACGATCGCGCCCGCCTCGATCCCGTCGCCGAGAACGCCGTGCCCGTAGCGGTCGGTCGCGCCGGCGAGGGCGACGATCCGGCCGCCGCCGTCCCGGAGCAGGCGGGCGTCCGGGAGCGCGTCGACCCCCCGGGTCGCGACCGTCTCGTCGGCCTCGCGGCGCTCGACCGTGCCGTCCGGCCGGACGAACACGATCCCCCCGTCGACCGGGATCGGGTGGGTCCGCTCCGACGCCGCCTCCGGGGGCGCGAGAAGCGCCGGCGCGCCCTCCCCGGGAACCGCGATCGGCGGCGTTCCCGCCGGGAGCGCAGCCGGCGTGATATCTCCGGAATTCGTGCCGCCGTCCCGGAGTTCGAACGCGTGTGTCGACCCGTCGTCCCGGACGACTGCGAGGGTCGTGACGGCCGGGTCCCGCGTCGTGGACGTCCCGGCGGGCCCGACCGCCGGGACCCCGACCAGCCACGCCGGCGTTCCCGGCACCTCGAGGTCGGTCGGCTCCGATCCCGGAAGGGACCCCGACCCGCCGACGACGCGGTTCCCGCCGGCGCGGAGGTGGGTGTACCCGATCCCGGCCGGGACTGCGTCTTCCGGGAGGTCGACGCTTCCGCCGGTTCCCGGCGTCGGCCCGGTCTGCTCGCCCCCTGCGGGAGTCCCGTTACTGTTCGTGGTGGGACAGCCCGCGAGGGCGGCTGCGCCCAGCGCCGCGAGCAGGTCGCGACGCCGACGGTGCATCATGCGGACTCGTGTAGCCGATTACCGCTCCGACCGCCCGGGGTCGGGCGGTCGATACGGTAACTGCCCGCACGGGTCATCATCAGTACTCCCGCTCGATCAGGAAGTCGGCGACGTCCGCGAGCAGGCCGCGGGCTTCGTTGTCCGGGAGGACCCCGAGGCGACGCTTCCCCCGGTCGATCAGTTCGTGTGCACGCTCGTGTGCGAAGTCGATGCTGCCGGCCTCGCGGAGGGTGTCGACGGCGGCGTCGATCTCGGCGTCGGTCGGATCCTCCGGATCCACCAGCGCGTCGACGTCGACGCCCTGTTCGCGTGCGTGGGTGGTGATGAGCGTCCGCTTGCCCTCGATGAGATCCGAGCCGCGCTGTTTGCCCATGTCGTCGCTGGAGGCCATCAGGTCCAGGAGGTCGTCCTGGATCTGGAACGCCCGCCCGACGTCCAGGCCGTACTGGTACAGCGCGTCGATCGTTTCCTCCCCGGCGCCCAGCAGAATCATCGGGATCGACGCCGAGGCCCCGTACAGCACTGCCGTTTTGAGCTCGATCATCTCGTCGTACTCGCCGGAGGTGACGTTCGACCGGGACTCGAAGTCGATGTCCAGCGCCTGGCCCTCACAGATCTCCGTGCAGGTCGAGGCGAGCCGGTCGAGCGCACCGACCGATCGCTCGGGGGGCGCCCCCGTCTCCAGCATGATCTCGAACCCCGCCGAGTACAGCGTGTCGCCCGCGAGGATCGCGGTCTCGGTGTCGTACTCGCGGTGGGCCGCCGGCACCCCCCGCCGGAGGTCGTCGTCGTCCATGATGTCGTCGTGGATGAGCGTGAAGAGGTGGATGACCTCGACGCTCACCGCGGCGGCCATCAGGTCGATCGGGTTGCCCTCGGCGTCCGGGAAATCCCGGTAGGGGACCGAGAGGGGTTCGACGTCGGCGAACGACTCCGCGGCCAGAAACAGCATCGTCGGGCGGAGGCGCTTTCCCCCCGCGTCGAGCAGGTACCGCGAGGCCTCGTACAGCCGTTCGGGGCGCTTGATCGGGAGCTCCTCGGGGATCGCGCCGTTGATCAGCTCCCGTCGTGCCTCGATCGCCTCGGTGACGCGCTGTTCGGCTGTCGTCATCACTCCACCAGCTGGATCGTGTTTCCGTTCTCGGTGATGTGCAGATCACGCCCGAGTTCGTACCCCTGGTTGCTCGCCA
>CAYSJP010000143.1:0-5927 GCA_964431395.1 uncultured Halobacteriales archaeon | reverse complement strand
CGAAAGTCCCAAAGAACAGCGCACAGACCCGAGTACCGTCCACCGTGACGGGAATATTGCTTCCGGGGAGTCGTAGACCGGCTGAGACTCCCACGGAGGAAACCCCGTCGTTCACCACGGGGAGGAGGTCATGCGGGTGCCTCCTCGCGCATGTCGGGCGGGAGGAGGTTCGGGATGCCGTCCTCGATCGGGTAGACTTCGCCACACTCCGTACAGACCAGCCGCCCCTCGAGAACTTCCTCGCCGTCCTCGTCCTCGACCTCCAGTTCGAGGTCGTGCTTGTCGAGGGGGCAACACAGGATGTCCATCAGATCGCGTTTCATACGCTCACCGAGGGTGACCCGGACAAAAAGGCTACCGCTCGCCGGACCGCGGCGTGATCATTCGTCACGCCCGAACTGCCGGTCGCGGCGTCACGATCCGTCGTGTTCGAACGGTCGGTCGCGAACGATCGTCTCCTCGCGCCCGGGGCCGATCCCGAGCGCGATGGCCGGCACGCCGAGTTCGTCCTCGACGTACTCCACGTAGGCCCGTGCGTTCTCCGGGAGGGCGCCGTAGCCGTCGGCCGCGATCGCCGCCCAGTCGGCGTCCGGCCAGCCCTCGAAGCGCCGGTAGTTCGGCTCGCAGTCGCCCCAGCGCTCGGTCGTCGCGGGCATCACGAGGGTTTCCTCGCCGTCGAGTTCGTAGGAGTGGGCGACCCTCACCTCCTCGAGGCCGGCGAGGGTGTCGAGGTGGTTGATCGCGATCCCGGTGAAGCCGCTGGCGCGGGCGGCGTGGCGTAGCATCGGCACGTCGAGCCAGCCCACCCGGCGGGGCCGACCCGTGACCGTGCCGTACTCGCCGCCCTCCTCCCGGATGTAGGCCGCCAGTTCCTCGTCCTCCCCGTCATCACCGTCGTCGCCGTTCCCGTTCCCCGGCGTCTGGCCGGCGACGCCGCCGAGTTCCGTCGGCAGGGGGCCGGTCCCGACCCGCGAGAGGTACGCCTTGATTATCCCGATCACCTCGCCGCCGCCGATGGTGGCCGGGCCGAGCCCCGAACCGGTGCAGGCGCCGCCCGCGGTGGGGTTCGAGGAGGTGACGTACGGGTAAACGCCGTGGTCGATGTCGATCCCGGTGCCCTGTGCGCCCTCGAGCATCACGTTCGCGCCGTTCCCGATCCTGGCTGCGAGGAATTCCCCCGCGTTGACCGTCATGCCCTCGTTCTCCAGGCGCTCGCCGAAGGCGCGGTACTCCTCGTACACCGCCCCGGTGTCGAACGCCTCGCCGGTTTCGATGCCGAAGACATCCTCCGCGAGGGCCCGCTTCTGGGGCACGACGTACTCCAGGCGCGTCCGGAGGGTCTCCGGATCGAGCAGGTCGCCCACCCGGACGCCCCGGCGGCCGACCTTGTCCTCGTAGGTCGGGCCGATGCCCCGGCCGGTCGTCGCGGCCTCCAGGTCGGTGTCGCTTTTGGCGTCCTCCTCGATGCCGTCGAGAACGCGGTGGTACGGGAGGATCACGTGCGCGCGGCGGGCGAGCCGGACGTCCGGATCGAGCCCGCGCTCCCGAAGCGTGTCGATCTCCTCGAACAGCGTCCGGAGATTGATGACGCAACCGTTCCCGAGAACTCCGATGATTCCCCGGATCGCGCCGCTCGGAACCAGGGAGAGCTTGTACTCCTCGCCGCCGTGGACGACGGTGTGACCGGCGTTATCGCCACCCTGGTACCGGACGACGATGTCGGCCGCCTCGCCGAACACGTCGACGATCCCGCCCTTTCCCTCGTCCCCGAGCTGGGAGCCGACGATGGTGACAGTCATTCCGCAACTGGATTGCCACCCGGGGGGTAAACGGGTTACGGTCCCCGGTGGAGCGTCACCAGTAAGTTGATATACTCCGGTTGTTACCGTTTCACGTGAGGCGATCGGTGAGCACTCCGACCGCGGTCGCGTACCGCGCGCCCCGGCAAGAGGATAGACGGGACGGGTACCGCGATCACACATCGCGGGTCCCGGCAAGGGGACGGGGGTACCGGGAACGCGAGGGCAACACTTAAATATCCTCTTCACAAGTTAACACGTGTCATGATAGACCGCCTCGAAAAGGAAGTCGACATGCTCGAACGCCATCTGCAGGTTCTGCGGATGGTCATAGAGAACGAGCCGATCGGGATCGTAAAGATGTCCAACGAGACGGGGTATCCCCACCACAAGGTCCGGTACTCCCTGCGCGTCCTGGAGGAGGAGAACCTCATCGAGCCCTCGAGTCAGGGCGCGATCACGACGGAATCGACACAGGAGTTCGTCGACGACCTCGACGACAAGGTCGACGTCATCGTCGAACAGCTCGAGGACATGAAGATCGAGGACCTCGAGGTCGAAGCTTAGAGATCCGGCCGGCAGAGGTGGAACCTGTCGTTCCTGGCCTCGACCAGGCAGACCTGGTACCCGTCGTTGCGTGACGTTTTAACGAAGCTCGCCCGGGAGTCGCGGTTGAAAAACCCCGTCTTCGTCGCGTCGATGACGGTTTCGTGGACCTCGTTGTCGAAGAAACTCGACGTGATGAGGAACACCCCTGCGACGGAACTCCCGGCTTTCACCACGCCGGTGGTGCGATCGAGGAGCTCGTCCACCATCCCCCCGCGCGTCGGTTCCCGCCCCTCGTCGACGTCGGCGACGATGATCGGTTCGCCCGTCTTGTTCCGGGCGACGACGTCGAAGACGGCGTTCAGTTCCTCACCCCGCCCGTCGCGGGCCGTCACCGTCGCGTCGAACTGCACCCGGTCGATCTCGGGCAGGGCGTCGTAGACGTCGCGCAACGCCGCCTCGTTTTCCGTGTCGCGGATCTCGAAGAGCAACTCCCCGGTGAGCCACGACACGAAGCGGTGGTTCAGCGTGTCCTGCAGGAACGATTCCACGTCCTCCCCGTCGACCGTTGCGTCGTCGGCATCGAACCGGGTGTGGGCCTCCAGGCGGAGGTTTGTTCCGAGCACCTCGGGCGTCGCGTCGCCGTCGTGTGCGTCCGCGAGCGTCGGCTTGCTCTTCGCGTCGTACCGCACGAGCAGGTCGGTCTTCGCGAGCGCCTCGCTGGGAGCGAGGTCTTCCTCGGCGGTTTTCTGCTCGGCCACGATCCGTTCGAGCCGGGTTTCGAGTTCGTCGCGCTCCGTCTCCAGGCGATCGCGCTCGCCCGCCGCCCGGTCGACTTCCTCGGCCAGCCGATCACGCTCCTCGCGCAGCGCAGCGACCTGGTCCCGGAGTTCGTCGATCTCCGCCTCGAGCTCGGCGACCCGCTCGGAGGCATCCGCCGAGTCCACGGCGTTCCCGGCCCCGGCATCCCCCGCGGCCGCCCCGGAGGCGAACACGAGCTCCCCACCCGACTCCGAGTCGGCAGCCGTCCCGTCGCCAGGGGCGGCCGTCCGCTCGGGATCGAGAGCCGGCACCGTCCGCCCGTCGTCCCACGGGATCCCGTCGTCGTCCGCCTTCCACGGGCCGCCGGTGACCGACCCCTCCGGGCTCGTATTTCCGCGTCCGCGGGACCCCTCGTCGGCGGAGGCGGTTCGGGATCCGGACGACTCCGGCTCGGTGGGTCGCGGTTCCGACGCGCCATCTTCGCGCGCGTCTCCCGCCGGTCCGGCGTCGGCACCCCTCGACCCGGCGTCCGGGCGCGTCGATCCCCCGGTCGGTCCGGCGGAATCCGTTCCGGATCCGTCGGCGGGGTCGGTGTCCGTGGCGCCCCCGGACTCGGGCTCGGTCTCACCGTTGGCGACGTCCGGATCGGGGTCGCGCAGGCCCGCCACGGAGTCGTCGGCGTACTCGGGCGCGTCGCCGCCCCCGGCGGTCGCGTGGCCGTCGCCCGCACCTGGCTCGCCGGATGACGCCGGGCCATCTTGCGATCCCGTGCCGGCTCCCGCCGTGGTGTCGGAGGCGGCGCCGGTTTCTGCCCTTCCGTCCGGGGGGGCGTCACGTCCCGCCGTTCCGTCCGGGGGGGCGTCGCCCCCCGCCGCTCCGGACAGCCCGCCAACGCCGGGGACGTCCGTCCCACCCGCGGCCCCCGCATCCCGGCTCGGATCCTCGGGCGGTTCCGGGGGGTCGCGGATCTCCAGGTCGACCGAGTTGACCTCGTAGATCCCGACCTCCTCGTTCGCCCGCTCGAACGCCTCCTCGCCGGTCACGAGCCGCTCTGCGGTCCCGACGAAGGCGGCAAACAGCGCCCGGCCGCCGTAGTAGACCACGTAGTAGTCACCGCTGTGGACGTTCTCCGAGAGCTCGACGTACCCCGTGAACTTCCCCGACGCGAGGGTGTCGTGGACCTCCGCGAGCGCCGTGTCGTCGGTGAAGTACCGGCTCTGGATCTCGCCGCCGCGCTCCCGCATGGCGAACAGCAGGGGGAGCGAAGGGTGGGGCGTGGTGTACGCCGTGAGCGTGTCGCGGGCGCCGACGGACTCGATCGACCCGCCGCTCGTTCCGACGATCCGGCCGTTGAGCATGAAAACCCACACGCCGCCCGCGTCGACCGCGCCGGAGAACTCGCCGTCGCCGAGTTTCGACAGCCCGACGCGGCCGTCACCGACCTCCCGGCGGTCCCACTCCCCGATCCGAGCGGCGGTGCGTTCCTCCATGCATCATTCCAGCCCCACGCGCCTGAAATACATTTCGGCCACCTGACCGGGGATCCGCGACTGCGCAACCCGTCCCCCGCGCTTTCCCCCGCCGGGACAGCGTTATGACGGTCGCAGCCTTACTTCGAGGTATGAGTGTCTCCGGGCTGTGCCAGGTCTGTGAGTCCGCCGAGGCGCAGTTCCAGTGTCGCTCCTGTGGGGCCCTCGTCTGCGCGAACCACTACGATCGGGACACGGGCTTGTGCACGGAGTGTGCCAGGTCGGGCGGCGGCAGGGTGATGTGACGCGTCCCCCGTGGCCTCTCATACTGTCGGACAGAAGCAGTGATACGTTCCGCCGGGGACCGTCCCTGGCGGCGATTATCGAACGTTCCGTCCGACAGTATACCGGCCCCGCGGCGTTCTACCTGACCCCTGGCGTCTAACGGAAATCGTTGAGGCGGCGCTTGAGCCGCTTCGCCGCCTCGCCGGCCGCCCCGGCGAACGCCTCCCCCTGGTCCTCCCCCGCGAAGACGATCCCCCGCGAGGAGTTGACGAGGCCGACGCCGTCCGCGAGGCCGTGTGTGACCGCCGCCTCCGCGTCCCCGCCCTGCGCGCCGACGCCGGGCACGAGAAAGGGGAGGTCGGGGACCCGCTCGCGGATCGCCGCCAGTTCATCCGGCGCGGTCGCGCCGACGACCAGGCCCACGTTGTCACGCTCGTTCCACGCCGCCGCGAGGTCGGCGACTCGCTCGTACACCGTCTCGCCGGAGGCGAGCTCGAGGTCCTGGAGGTCGGCGCCGCCGGCGTTGGAGGTGCGACAGAGGACGAACACCCCCGCGTCAGCCCGCGAGAGGAACGGCTGCATCGAGTCCCTGCCCATGTAGGGGTTGGCGGTTATCGCGTCCACGCGATCCAGAATTCCGGCGTACCGGCGAGCGGTGTTTCCGATGTCGGCGCGCTTGGCGTCCAGCAACACCGGGACGTCCTTCCCGTGGGCGTACGCGACCGTCTCCTCCAGGGCGGCCCAGCCGTCGGGGTCCTCGTAGAAGGCGGCGTTGGGCTTGTAGGCGGCGGCGTGCTCGTGAGTGGCGTCGATGATCCGCCGGTTGAACGCCCACCGCGGTAGCTCGCGGTCACGGAGGTGCTCGGGCAGGCGGTCGGGGTCCGGATCGAGGCCGACCGATACGACGCTGTCGACGGTAGCGATCCGGTCGCGGAGGCGCTCGAAGAAGGCCATGTGTCCACGTTCCATGGGGCGCTCGCCTAAATGGTTCGCTTGCCATCCCAACATCCGCCGACGTGCTGACCGGCCCCCGTACCGGGCCGAGATGTCGTCGACCCGGCCCTCA
>CAYSJP010000142.1:0-5943 GCA_964431395.1 uncultured Halobacteriales archaeon | reverse complement strand
CCGATCCGGCCCCGGACACGTCCGCTCCCTCGGCACTCGGGTTCCGTGTGGCTCCACAGTCCGAGCAGAACCGGTCCTCGGGGTCGAACGCCTCGCCACAGACCCGACAGTAGGCGGCGAGCGCGTCCTCGATGGCTGCCCCACAGTCGGGGCAGAAGTTCACCTCGCCCTCGTAGACGCTCCCACATTCGCGGCACTGCGATGCCCGCCCGTCGTCGGCCGGGTCTCGGTCGTGCTCGCCCATACACGGGGCCATCATGGACGCAGGAATATAGTCGTTGACGTCTCCGAAATCGATCACGTTGATTCGGTGACCGATCCGGCGCCGATCGCGTCCGGACGAACCCGAGCGAGTTAAGCCGGCACTCCCCCCAGGAGGGAACATGAAGGCTATCCTCGTCGGACCGGATCGTGGCCTCGGCGACGCCCTCGAATCGGCCGGCGTCTCCCTCTCCCGCGTCGACGACACCGCGACCGGACGCGCGTTGGAAGAAGCCGGCGTCGAGGGATCCGACCTGCTCGTGCTGACCGACGTCGGGGAGGCGACCGCGGTGGCGCTCGCGAAGGACGCCAACCCGGGGATCCGGGCCGTGATCTACGCCTCCGACACGATGCCGGAGTTCGTCCGCGGACAGGCCGACCTCGCGATCGATCCGGCCCTCCTCGCGCCGGACGTCGTCGCCGCGGAGATCACCGAGAACGGGACGGCCGACCCGGAGAGCGGGGGGTGATACTGATAATGACTCACCCGGTTCGCCGGGGAGCGACACCCACCGTCAGCAGCGTCCCCAGTTCGCGGTAGCGCTCGACCATCTCCGCGCGCGTCTCGAAGACCGTCGTGTCCGACGCGCGGTGTGGGAACTCCTCCGCGGGCGGGATCTCGGTCTCCCGGTCGGGGAGGTTGTCCTGGCCCGCGACGTGCAGACCGGCCTCCCGGAACGCCTCGCGGTACTCCGCCCGGCTCCAGAGGGTGAGGTCGGGTTCGACGGCGTCGTTCCAGCCGTGGGCGTACTCGTTTTCGGCGTAGTAGTCCACCGCACAGTAGAACGTCCCGCCCGGGCGGAGCACGCGGCGGACCTCCCGGAGCGCCTCCGTCAGGTCGCTCGCGTAGTAGAACGCCTCCATCGTGAAGGCGTGGTCGATCGTGTCCCGACCGAACGGGAGCGCGCCGAACGTTCCCTGGAGGAAACCGAGTCCGGTGGTGTCGGTGTACCCGCGGGCGTTGCGCAGCATTCCGGGGGAGGCGTCCACGCCGTAGCCCCGGACGCCCTCGCTCGTCTCCGCCAGCGCGCGGAGCGCGTACCCCGACCCCGTGCCGAGGTCCAGAACGGTGTCGCCGTCCTCGACCGGCATCCGGGCGAGGGCCCGCTTCGCCGTGCGCCAGTGGCGCTCCTCCATACCCCTGTCCCGCCCCTCCTCGGCCCACCGGTCGAACTCCTCGCGAACGCTCATGGAACCACGTCGGAGCCTGTCGGTGAAAACGGTTGGCTCGTCGCGTCGACTGCGATCGACCGCACACCGGCGCCCACTCCGATCAGTCCTCCCAGCGAAAAATATTACCCGTTATTACACGATTATCGAGGCATGGCCGATAATCAGAGCGATGCAGGGAGCGTCGATGGCCGGGGCGACGGGGACGCTGGCCGGCGCCGGTTCCTGAAGGGGATCGGGTCGCTGGGGGTGATCGGGCTCGCGGGCTGTTTCGGCGACGACGGTTCGACCGATACGCCGACCGAGGCGGGGACCGACACCCCCACGGACACACCCCCAGGGAGGACGACGACGGATACGACCGCACCGCCGGACACGCCGACGCCGCGGACGCTCGACGCCCTCGTCGTCACGGAAACGAACGGCCACACGGGCCACCCGACCGAGGAGGGGATCGCGGCGGTCGAGGATCTGGTCGCGGAGATCGCGGCCGATCGGGGGTTCGTCGTCGGCACCAGCGTCGACCACGTCGCCGACGACACCGGCGCCCCCGCGCACGTCGACGCCGGTCCCGCCGAGTTCCCCCGCGACGTCGAGACCCTCTCGGGGTACGACGTCGTCGTCCTGAACAACTGCAACGACACCACCCCACCCCAGGGAGAGGGGTCGCTCCTGTTCGACGACGAGCAGGCCGGGGCGTTCGCGGACTACGTCCGATCCGGGGGCGGCGTCGTCGCCGTCCACGCCTCCAGCGTCTGTCAGACCGCCGACTCCACGTACACCGACGTCGTCGGCGCGTACTTCGACGAGGAGACGACGAGTCCGCGCGTCCAGGACGTCACCTTCACCGTCACCGACCGGACTCACCCTTCCACCGCGCACCTCCCGGCGGAGTGGGAGGTCAGCACCGAGGTGTACACCTTCCTCGAGAACCCCCGGGGCGACGTCCACGTGCTCGCGTCGATCGATCAGACCAGCTACGACGGCCCGATCCTGGGGGGTAACGGCCATCGCCACCCCATGGTGTGGTGCCGGAACGTCGGCGCCGGCCGGTCGTGGTACACGCAACTGGGCCACACCGCCGACCGGTTCGATGATCCGGCGTTTCTCCAGCACCTCCGCGGGGGCATCGAGTGGGCCGCTGGGCTGGTCGACGGCGACGCGTCCGGCACCGTCCGGGACGCCTACGAGAAGACCCGGCTCGTCGCCGACTCCGAGAGCCCGTCGGTCGTGACGGTCGCCCCCGGCGGCCGCGTCTACTACGTCGACCGGACGGAGTTCAACGACGTCGAGGGTGCGACCGAGGAGATCAGGGTCGTAAACGAGGAGGCCGGCGAGAGTCGGACCGTGATCGAGTTGCCGGTCGCGAACCGTCGTCTCCCCGGGCTGCGCAGTTTCGTGCTCGACCCGGAGTTCGAGGACACCCGGCGGATGTATCTGTACTACCACCCGCCGATGGACGAGATCGACGAGGGGCACTTCCGTCTGTCGCGGTTCACGATGGAGTCCGGGCTGCTGGAGCTGGACCCCGACTCCGAGGAGATCATCATGGAGGTCCCCAAGTACGAGTTCGACATCGACGACGCGCGCGGCGGCCACTGCGGTGGCAGCCTCTCGTGGGGGCCCGACGGCGAGCAGCTGTATCTCACCACCGGCGACGACACCTACTGGGACGCCTCGGACTTTTACACCCCGGTCGACGAGCGCGACGGCCGGGAGTGGAACGACGCCCAGCGCACCTCCGGAAGCACCGCCGACCTCCGGGGGAGCGTCCTCCGGATCAGTCCGAACGAGGACGGCTCCTACGAGGTCCCGGACGGGAACCTCGTCGACACGATCGACGGCGGCTCCGAGGGGGAGGTCGCCCCCGAACTGTACGCCACGGGGTTCCGGAACCCCTACCGGATGGCGGTCGACCCCGAGTCCGGGGTGCCCTACGTCGCCGACTACGGCCCCGACGCGGGTGCCTGGAACGCCGACCGGGGGCCGCCCGGAACCACCGAATACGCACGGGTCGACGAACCCGGATTCTACGGATGGCCGTACTTCACGGGCGATGCCGTCCCCTATCGCGAGTACGACTACGGCACCGGGGAGTCCGGGCGGATCTTCGACCCGGAGGGCCCGACCAACGACTCCCCGAACAACGACGGCCTGACCGAACTGCCGCCCGCCAAGGGGACGATGATCGCGAGTCCCTACAACTGGTCGACCTACCTCGAGTTCCCCGACGCCTGGGCGGAGCACGTGCCCTACGAGCGAAGCGACCTCGACTCCGTCCCGTTCCCGCAGGTCACCGGGGGCTCGCCGCTCGTGGGAACGGTGTTCCGGGACCGCGAGGGGTACGGCTCCGGCGCGCTGTCGGCGTACTTCGACGGGAAGGTGTTGTTCATGGACCGGGCGGGGGGATGGATCAAGTACGCGACCGTCGACGACGGCTCCCTCGTGGACGTCGAGCCGTTCCTGCCCGGCACGGAGTTCACCAGCCCGATGGACCTGACGGTCGGCCCGGAGGGGGCGCTGTACGTCGTCGAGTGGGGATCGAACTACCACGGACCCAACGCCGATTCGGGCATCTACAGGGTCGAGACCGTGCGAAGAGACGTCTCGGTCGACGTCACGGGGCTGAGGGGGGAGACGATCCAGGCCCGGGGCGGCGAGACGGTGACCGTCGGCGCGATCACGACGAACCCCCACGAGGCAGCTCTCGAGGACGGCCAGCTCGCGCTCGCGTCGTCCGGCGGCGAACTCCCGGTGTCCGCCGTCGAGGGCACGAGCTTCGGGACGCTCCCCGCGCGAGAGGGCCACGAGGCCGCGTGGGAGGTGTCGGTTCCGGAGGCAGCTCAAGGGGAGTACGCCATGGAGATCGAGGCGACCTACACGGAGAGCGACACGGGGGAGGAGCGGACGGTCACGGAGGAGTTCGTCCTCGCGGTCCCGGACCGGGTGTCGGCGCCGTTCGGACTGAACGCCGGCGACGATTCGTCCGTCACGGTCGACGGTCTCGAGTTCGTCCCGACGCCCCACGAGTCGGTGGAGGCGTTCGGCGACGCGGGCGCCAGCGGTAGCGACGATGCCGTCGCCGTGAGCGGAACGGACGATCCGATCTCGGGGACCGATCACGACGACCTGTATGGGAGCCTCCTGTACGGCGGGGACCTCTCCTTCGAGATCGCCATCGAGAACGGCACCTACGACGTGACGCTGCACTTCGTCGAGAACGTACACACGAGTCCCGGCTCCCGCGTGTTCGACGTGGCAATCGAGGGCGAGACGGTGCTCTCCGAGGTCGACGTCTACGAGGAGGTCGGCATCGCCGCCGCCCACTCGGAGACGATCCGGGGCGTCGAGGTGGCCGACGGCAGCCTCTCGATCCACACGACGACCGTCGTCGACAACACCTCCGTCTGCGGGATCGAGATTCGGTCCTGATACTGTCGGCTGTAAGTCCGTGAAGAATTTCGCCACCCCGGGGTGGCGAATATCTCCACGAAGTTACAGCCAACAGTATGAGCCGCTGCCCGGCACCGGAGCGTCGGGGCGCGGAGCGGCCCCCCTCACCGGTTCCGACTCACCGGGAACTTCACGCGGTCGGGGTGGTCGTTGACCCGGGCGAGAATGTCCTCGTACGGCGCGTTGCGGCCCCGAGTTCCCCGGCGGGGTGAACCAGGTACCGGAGCCGGCGTTCGACCCACGACCCCTTCTGGAGGAGAGTGACCGTCGGCTCCGTGTTCACGACTCGTGACCTCGATCGCGATCCGGTCGCCGACCTGGCAGGGTCGCTTGACCGCGACGTACAGCCACGCGATGAGCGAGGAGAGGAGCTACTGGAGGGCGAAGGTGATCGCGGATTCGAGGACGCCCAGCGAGAACAGGACGCTTACCCAGTCCCCGGTGACGACGCCGAGGGCGCCGATCAGGCCCAGGGTGCCAAAGGCCAGCCGGAAGACGGTACGCACGTCGTGATGCCGGCGTTTGTTCGACGTGTGCCGGAGGATGTACCCCCGAGGACGAGGGAGCCGCCTTGACTTTCTCCCCGCGCTGAAGCGCGAGGCTTTCTCCTCGTATTTCCGTAGACAGGAATCCCTCACCGTAGTATGTGTGATCAGACGAAATTCGACCAGAAAACGGGGCTGACTGATATTACCTAAAGACGAACGGTCACCAGGCATAAACTAAGTGAGGTTGTTAACGCCCCACATGGAAGGTGTACCCGACGAATCGACGCCCCCACCGGAGGAAACCAGGAACCGCGACGGCGAGGCGCCGGTGGTCGAGACCGCCGACACGACCGACGAGACGACGGTCACCGAGGAGGGGACGGAACTGGAGCGGACGATCGGGCTGACCGGGGGCATCTCGATCGGCGTCGGGACGATGATCGGCGCGGGGATCTTCGTCTTTCCGGGGATCGCGGCCGGTGACGCCGGGCCCGCTGCCGCGGGCTCGTTCACGATCGGGGCGGTGATCGCGCTGCTTGTCGCGCTGCCGACGTCGGAACTCGCGACGGCG
>CAYSJP010000141.1:3087-5998 GCA_964431395.1 uncultured Halobacteriales archaeon | reverse complement strand
TCCCCGAAACGGGAGCGGAACACGTCACGACCGTCGACTACTTCGACGTCTGCAACGCCTACGGGACCGACGTCACCATCGACGCCGACGGATCGCTCTCCTCGACGATGGTTTCCACGGAGGCCTGGTGCCCTCCGGGCGGGACCCCTCCATCGGAAGGGTTCGCGCTCGGCGAGACGACGGACGAGGTCAATCCTCACGGGCTCACAGTTCGAAACGACAGCGCGGTCGGACTGTCGGTCGCAGTCCACGTCACGGACGCCGAAACCGACGAGACGCTTCTGGATGAGACGTATGCGCTCGGCTCCGACGAGGCCGTCGAGGGGGAACTCCGGGGGCCGGCCGGGTACGACGTCAGGGTCGAAGCCGTTGAGGCGGGGACGGAACACGTCACCGCCGTCGACTACTTCGACACCTGCAACGACTACGGGACGACGGTGACGATCGCCCCCGACGCGTCCCTGTCCTCGGAGACGATCACGACGGACATGGAGTGTGGAGCCTGATCCGGCGCCCACCGGGACTCCCGTCAGCCGCCGGCAGGCCCTTCAGAAGATGTTCGCCTCCTGGTACACGTCGATGCCGTCGCTGTTGAGTTCGTAGGGTTTCGTCTCCCGGGAGTGGTTGGCGTCACGTATCTTCTGGATCTCGACGGCCAGCCGGGTCTCCTGGAAGTCCTCGGGTCGGACGTACTGCAGGACGAACACGGCGTCGGTGAGGTACTCGATGATGCCAAACCGGGAGTGGTAGGGGTCGTCCTCGCTGGCCTCGCTTGTGAGCATGGTGGTCACCCCGGCCCGCTTGAGGCTGCCGGCGAAGTCGTAGATCTCGTTGCGCCGGGTCGCCTGGTCGTCGTACATCATCTCGAGCAGGGAGACGGAGTCGAGCACGAGCCGCGAGGCGCCGAACTCCCGGACCAGGTCGGGGAGTTCGCTCCGGATGCTAGTGAGGCTGTTGGCCATCTCGATGGGGTCCAGATCCACGACGGCGAGTTTCCCCTCCGCCTCGTGCTCGGAGAACCTCCAGCCCTTCTCGTCCGCACTCCGCATGATGCGCTCGTAGCCCTCCTCGAGGGTGATGAACACGGCGCTCTCGCCGCGCTCGAGTCCGTGGTGGATGAACTGCAGGCCGAAAGTGGTCTTGCCGGTGCCCGCGCTCCCGATCGACGCCATCAGCGACCGCTCGGGAACCCCCTTCTGGATCATGTCGTCCAGTCCGTCGATCCCGACGTCGATCCGGGAGATGTCGCTCTCGAAGGACTCCTCCTCGAACCCGCCGCCCGCGCCGGTGGGCGTCGCCATCCCCTCGCCTTCGCCGCCGAACGCGGGGGTGTTCCGGAACGCGGTGGCGAAGTCCTCGCCGAGGGGATCCTCGCCCCCACCCGACGCGTCGACGGGATCGTCCGTCCGGCCCTCGACACTGGATTCTTCCCCCACGGTGTCCTCCGTGGCGTCGTCGCCACTCACAGCGTCGGCGTCGCTGTCATCCACCGCGTCGACATCGTCGTCACTCCGCGCGTCCACGTCGGCGCCTTCACCGAGGGCCCGCGTGAACCAGTCGTCGTCCTCCTCGGCGTCGTCATCGCTGCTCATGGTGACTCTCCCGGTCGTTCCCGTCGCGTGATGTATACTGTCGGACAGAAGCAGTGATACATTCCGCCGGGGACCGTCCACGGCGGAGATTATCAAACGTTCTGTCCGACGGTATAGTACGGGTCGGTGACGGACGGCAAAGTACTTTTGCCCGGCGACGGGTGCTGTACAGTAGTGACCCGAAGCCGCCCCACGATCGATCGCACGCGGGTGTGCGACCGACGTGAGAAACCACGTCACTCACTCTAGTATGCGCCTGGGGATCGTCGCCCAGAAGGGAAACGACCGTGCCCGCGAACTCGCGGTGAGGCTGGCCCGGGCCGCCGGGGAATCGGCGGCGGTCCGACTCGACGCGACTACCACGGCGGTCGCCGACGCGCCGGTCGAGGGCGTCTCAGTCGGGGATATGGCCGGCGACGACCTCGTCGTGAGCGTCGGCGGCGACGGTACCCTCCTTTACGTTGCCCGCCAGGTGGGAACGACGCCCATCCTCGGGGTCAACCTCGGCGAGGTGGGGTTCCTCAACGCCGTTGCACCCGGTGAAGCCGTCGAGACCGTTCGCGAGGAGATCGGACACGTCGCGGAGACGGGTACCCCCCGGTACAGGGAGGTGCCGCGGATCCGGGCCCGCGGGGAGAAGTTCTCGCTCGCCCCCGCGCTGAACGAGGTCGTCGTCCAGGGCCCGGGACGCGGGCACGGACAGGGTGTCGATATCACGGTGCGCGCCGACGGGTCGGCGTACCTGGACGAGCACGCCGACGGCGTCGTCGTCTCCACCCAGACCGGAAGCACCGCCTACAACCTCAGCGAGGGCGGCCCGATCGTCCACCCCTCGGCGTCGGGGATGATCGTGACGCCGATGTGTCCCCGGAATCCGGTCCCGTCGCTGGTGATCGGCGGGGACCGCGTTCTCACCGTTCGGATCGGCGGGGCGGGCGCCGTCGTTGCGGACGGAAGCGAGCGCACCCGACTCGACGCGCCGGCGGAAGTCGAGATCGACCTGGGTGCCCCGCCCGCACGGATCGCCGGCCCACGATCGGACTTTTTCCGTGCCCTGGAGAAGATCGACTGACGCGACCGGCCGTCGTGGGATGTGGTATAAAACCCATGTCACACCATACCAAACGTCTTTGATCCGGAAAGCCCTTGTTCTAACCGGACTTCCGGTCTTTGATCCGATGCACGCCCCCCCTATGCCATCGTTCATCCGGGAGTCCTGTTCGTCGGGACGCCTTCCTTCTATCCCGTTCGTTTTTCCGTGATACATTCCATCCTGACGAACAAAAAGGACGGGGAGGGGGGAGACTGGTCGGTCAGGC
>CAYSJP010000141.1:0-2987 GCA_964431395.1 uncultured Halobacteriales archaeon | reverse complement strand
AAAGGACGGGGAGGGGGGAGACTGGTCGGTCAGGCGTAACGCCTTCGGTTACAGGTGCCTGCGGTGCCGCCCCGCACCGGGACCTGTACCTTCCGACCGGTTCGGTATATCGTTTCCACCTACTCAAGTAATGCTGCTATACTCCGTCTAAAGGAGTGGTTACCAGTTCTGCTACTCCGGTCGACGCGCCCGGTCACCGGGTGTAGGTCCGCAGACGGCTGATCTCGGTGCCCTCGAAGGCGAAAACGTCGACGAACCCGAACAGGTCCTCGCCCCCGCGCAGGAGCCGGCCCCTGACCGCCACCTCGCCGTCGGTATCGCCCTCGCTGCTATCGTCGTCGCGGACCGTCGCGGCACCCTCATCGGCCCCGTGATACAGGGCGTCCACCACGTGGGTAGTGTCAGTCATCGGGCGTTCCTCGCGCATGAACCGGACGAACTCCTCGGCCCCGGAGAGCGTCCGGTCCGGGCGGTCGTGGACGAACCCGGGTGTGAGTATCTCTCCGAGCCGGTCGTACTCGTCTCCGTCGATCGATCGGTAGTACGCCCGGGCCGTCTCCGCGCGCTCGTCCATGGGAGGCTCGATGCCCCGGAGCCTCATGAGCGTGGCGTCACCGCTCCGTGGCGGCCTCGAGGACGTCGCGCACCCCTGCCCCGAGTTCGGCGGGCGCCGATACGGGCTCCGACTCCACGTCACCGAGGACGGCGCGTGCGGTCCCGTCGGGGGTCTCACCCCCGAGACGGACCACCTTCTCGTGGTCCGCCACCCGGAGGGCAGCGCGGTGGAGGTCCGTCCCCGGTTCCGTCGCCACGTCGACCCGCAGGACGCCCGACAGCCTTGCGGCCGCGGTCGCGTACTGCGCCACCTCGACGCCGAAGCGCTCGCGGGCCCCCGCGAAGGCGGCGACGGCATCGCGGGCCGCCTCCCAGTAGCGCTCCGTGCCGGTGAGGACGTACAGATCCACGAGGGCGTTCGCCAGCTCCGCGCTCGCGTCGATCGAGTACAGGGGCCGGTCGAGCAGCCCCGCCCCCTCGGGCGGTCCGTCGAGAAACCCTCCGTCGGTGCGGAGCGACTCGATCGCCCGGTCCGCGACGGACGCCGCGGTGTCGGCGTGTGCCGGGTCGACGGTCCCCGCTGCCGTCGTCAGCGCTCGGCAGACCCTGGCCTGATCGAGGAGGAGCCCCGCCGGCGCGTCGGGGTCGCCGTACCGCCGCACGATGCCGTCCTCGATAAGCTCGGCGTCGAGACGTTCGAGCGCCCGGACCGCGTACTCGCGTGCCCGCTCGTCGTCGGTGTACGCGGAGTAACGCAGGAGCGATGCGATCGCGAGCCCGTTACGATCGGCGAGAACCGTCTCGTCGATTCCCGGACCCGCCTCGTCCGAGCGCTCGCTCGGATCGAGCCGGTAGTAGGTCTCATCCGCGGGTGTCTGGGCACCGGCGAAGCCATCACCGATCCGGAGCGTCCCGGCCAGAAAGTCGACGAGTCCCGACGCAGTCTTGCGGTATGCCTCGTCGCCGGTGTGGAGGTACGCGTCGGCGAAGGCTCCGAGAAGTGCGGCGTTCGCGTCGAGGAGTTTCTCGCGGTGGGGGTCGCTCCAGTCGCGCGCGCCGGCGTACCTGAAGAAGCCGCCGTCCGCCGTGTCAAGTAGATGCTGGCGGACGGGATCGAGCGTCCGCGTCGCGTATTCCGGAGCGCGCTTGAGCGCGAACGTGACCGTCCCCGGGAGCGGGAACTTCGCCTCGGTCCCCCAGCCGCCGTGTTCGGGGTCGAACTCATCGCGGACCCGCCCCGCGAGGAGCGACTCGATCTCCTCGAGTACTTCCGGCGTGACTGTCGCCGCCGGCGGCGCCGACCGGAGGCTCCGTGGAACCCGCCCCGCGCCGGCGCCCTTCGCGGCCCAGAGTTCCTCGACCCGCTCGACGACGTCGCGGAACGTCCCCGGTTCGAACAGCGTTCCGCCGGTGAGGACCTCGCCGTCGGGGGTGAGAAACACCGTCGAGGGGAACCCGCCCATGGTGTAGCGGTCCCGGACCCGGGGGCGGCGGTCGCCGTCCGCGCGCACCGGGACGAACGACGACTCGATCAGCGCCGCGATCTCCGGGTCGGCGTACACCTCCCGGTCCATCTCGCGGCAAGGGCGGCACCACGGCGTCGAGATGGAGAGCAGGACCGGCTTCCCCTCGCGGCCGGCGTCCGCGAACGCTTCCGGCCCGAACGCCCGCCACGAGACCCCCATCTCAGGCGGTTCGTCCATACACGTGTCTGGACGGCTCCGGGCGAAAGCCCTTCGATCGGCGACCCCCGCCCGCTACCGGTCGGAAAAGGTTTTGAATCGTCCGCGGATACGGCGTAGTATGGACCGCCGGATCATCGCCGTGTTGCTCCTGATCCCGCTCATGGACGTCCTCGTTCTGGTCCTCGTCGCCGGCTGGATCGGGACGATCCCGACGGTCGCGCTCGTCGTCCTCACTGCCCTGATAGGGATGCTCCTGGTGCGCGCCGAGGGGCGACACACGCTCCGACGGATCCGGAAGAAGGTCACGCAGGGACGACCCCCAACCGACGAGCTGCTGGACGGCGGCCTGCTCATCGCAGCCGGCGCGTTCTTGCTCACGCCGGGGCTGGTCACCGATACCATCGGGTTTCTCCTGGTGCTCCCGCCGAGCAGGTATCTGGTCCGGGAGGCGACGAAGCGCTGGGTCGTCGTCCCGATCGCCGACGCGAAAAGCAGCGGATTCGTCACCGGACAGGTGTACACCGGCGGTTTCCCCGGTATGGGTTCCGACGGCCCTCCGGAGGGTGGCCCCGAGGAGTACGACCCCGGTGAGGACGTCTACGACGTGGATTTCGAGGAGGTCGGCGACCCGGAGTCCGACGACGGCGAAAACGGAAACCCTTAAGAAAGTCACCGGGATAGGTCAGGATGCCCGGGCCACTAGCTCAATTAGGTAGAGCGCCACTCTGATAAGGTGGAAGCTTGCGG
>CAYSJP010000140.1:0-6008 GCA_964431395.1 uncultured Halobacteriales archaeon | reverse complement strand
GTGATCGTACCCAAGAGTGGACCGTTTCCCGGTCCGGGAGTGCAGCCGTTGCCCCCTCCCGGGTTGTCACGATCGCACCGCATGCGTTCGCCAAGGTTAGTGCATCCGTGATCGACGTGTCCTCCTCCCGGAGAGCAGTAATTAATGCAGCAGCGAACGCGTCGCCAGCACCGGTCGCATCTACCACGCTGACTCGAAACCCCGGATGGTTACAGTGGCATTCTCCCCATGGAGAGTCGGCCCGGGTCATCAGTTCCGCACCGGCGGTGCCCTTCGTGATAACGACCATCGATACCCCGCGGTCCAGCAACCCCTCAGCGAGAGCGGTCGCATCGCTCGGGAACCCCTCGGCCGGGAAGTCCTCGGTGTGCCCGACGATCACGTCGACCATGTCTACAACCCGATCGAGAACCCCGACACACTCGTCGGTAGTCGGCCAGATGCTGGGTCGGGTGTTCGGGTCGAAAGACACCGTACACCCGTGATCCCTGGCCCGTTCCAGCAGGTCGAACATCGCCGTACGGGCGGGCTCCCGTGCGAACAGAACGCCGCCGAGATGCACCCATTCCAGTTCGGAAAACACCGTTTCGGGGAGATCGCCCGTACTGAACTCGACGGTAGCGGTCCCGTCGACGTACAACTCGAAGCCCCCCTCGACGGTATCGTCAACGAGTGCTAAACCCGTTGGATCGCCCTCCCGCTGGATGACAAACCGGGATGGGACCGACATCTTCTCGAGCACGGACTTGAGATATTCGCCAAGCGCATCATCCCCGATGGACGTCCAGAGCAACGGAGCAGTATCGAATTTCCCCAGTGCTATGGCGACGTTTGCGGGCGCCCCACCCGCGTGCCGCTGAAACGTCTCGGCCGCGAGGGGCCCCGAATCGTCGACCGGAAAGAGGTCAACGAGACATTCGCCGGCAACAAGAACGTCGTGTGAAGACATGGTGGGCGCTTGACCCCAGAACTAAATAAGTATGACTGGATCCCCGTGAATCGCGTTTCGTTGACCGAAGCGACGGGGCGAATCCCCTTTTCATGTGTCGTGATACCGACCGCCGTAGCCTCCCGTCGTCGAACGCCGCTGACGCCCCGGGCGCCCGCCGACGTCAATCGCGGCGGGGCTACCTCCCCGGAGGACACGGACCACGGAGCGACGATCCGGTAGGATTCTCGCCGTTCCGTCGAACGATTTATACGAACGGCCCGGTAATTTATGAGGCACCGTTACGGCTAGCGGTCCCAACAATGAGCGATACGGACGGCGGCATCCTCCGGTGGCTAGAACGGGTCTTCTTCGGCGGGATGGAGTTGGCCTTTCTCTCGACGCCCGCCTTCACTGCCGTCGCCCTCCTCCAAAGCCTCTATCCCGACGCCGTCTCGCTGTCAGGACTGCTCGCTATCGCTGCCGGGAGCGTCGCGCTGGCCTCCTTCCGGGGCGGCCGACTCGATGTCGGCGCGTGGCCCCGCCGCGGGGAACTCTCCTCGCTGCCGCTCCGGGTCGTGTACTTTAGCCTCGTCTTCCTCGCCGCCTCGATGGGCGTCGCGTTCCTCGTCGTCACCGTCAATTCCTACTGGCTTGTCCTGCTAGGTGCTCCCGTTCAGATGGCCGGGCTCGCCGGGTTTCCGACTGTCTACCGGGTCGTCCACGGCGAACCGCTCCATGACTCGGCACTCCGGGCCTGATAATGACTGTTGTAGCGTTTTACCGCTCCGACCGCCCGCCGTCGGGCGGTCGATACGGTAATTGCCTACACGGGTCATTACCAGACGGGTGATCCGCGCCGAACGCTTATGCGAACGGTTCCCCAACTGACGAGTGTGAGTCGTGCTCCCCCTGGCCGAGACAGCTGGCAGCCGCGAACCCGGGGGCGCCGTGGTGCCGAGGAAGGCCCCCGGCGCTCGGTGCCCGGCCGCGAGACTGCCGTCGCCGAATCCTCCGAACGCCGCGGCTGGCACGGTTATGGGACGTTGTCGCGAGTCGAGAAGTCCGGGTTCGGGTGCCTCTTCCACGACACCTCGCGGGTGTTCGGCGAGGTGGCCGTTCTCGGCCTGCCAGCCCTGGTGTGCGTGTGGATCTCCCCACAGGAGACGTTCGTCGGCGCGACCGCGATGGCGCTTCTCGCGTGGCTCGTGATGACGCTCGTCGGGACGCTCGTCCGCGGTGGTTGGATTCACCCGCCCGCGACACCGACCCCCGGGTGGGTGACGCTGTCACCGTGGCTTTTGATCCTCAGGGTCTTCTATTTCAATCCGGTGTTACTCGTGGCGTCCTTCGGCGGGTCGTGGGTTACGGGACTACTCGAAAGCTCCGTCTTGGGACTCGCTTTCGCGGGCGGCGTCGCCGCTCTGTCGATGCTCGCGTTCCCCCGGGTCGTCGACTGGTGGATGGTGCGACGCGCGTGAGACAGGTGTCCGTCATCGAGCGGCGATACCTCGCACTCATAATGACTGGCGTGGCGTTTTACCGCTCCGACCGCCCGCAGTCTGGCGAAAGGTCTCTGCTATCGGTGCGGTCGCACTCCGACTCGATGAGGATGACGCGCTTCAGACGAAGGTGTTCTTTCGGCTCCATCCGGATGAGAACGTGACGAGCAATCTGATTCGTGATTTTTTCATCGGGTGCGATTGCAACTGGACGGACAGATGACGGTCCTGTGGGATCGTGCATCTGTTCATACGGCGAACAGAATCGAGCGATTCTTCGAGCGATACGACCGGAGGGACGAGATCCGCTTACCGACAGCGTTACACCCGGACACGAACTGATCTACGTGATCGGTGGCTGATCGGCAGGGAGAAGTCGTGCTGACCGGGAACACTCGATCTGCGTGTTGTACTGTCGGACAGAAGCAGTGACACATTCCGCCGGGGGACCGTCCCCAGCGGAGATTATCAAACGTTCCCTCCGACAGTATGAACCCGTGTGAAGGGGTTTGGGACTGGTCGAAACTGAACGACACGGGCAACGTCACACCCCAAAGCTTCGAGAAGCTGATTTCCCGAACACGCTCATCCCTCACGAAACTCCAGCATCGTGATCACATCCACCGGTGGTGCCATCACCAATCGGAGATTGAGATGATCGAGTCTTAGTTGATAGCCATTAGCAGGGAGACGCCGACCGCCGCGACCGGGGGTGGCTTCCCGTGTGTCCCGGTCGGGTTCGCGCTCATCAAGCGGGGAGCTCTCGAGGAACTCCGACGACTCCGGGAATCCTGACGGGAAGCCTCGCCGCTCCGGGGGCACCTTGCCGGGGAGCAAACCCATTTGGCCTACCGGACCTTCCGTGTGTATAGATGGCTGCAGTCGAGGATGACGAGGACGATCCGTTTTTGGAGCAACGCGAGCAGGCCGACAGCGCCATGATTCGCCTGTTTGCGGAGTACGGTCGTCCGAACGCGTGGTACTTCATCGTCGGGCTGGCCGGAAGCATCGTCGCCCGCTTGCTCGATTTGCTGCCGCCGCTGTTGCTCGGGTTCGCCATCGACGCCGTCATCAGGAACGAGCAGCCCTTCTCGCTGCCGCTCGTCCCCGACGCGGCGCTTCCGGCGGCCCGCGAGGACCAGCTCCTGCTCGTCGTGGGAATCATCGCGGTCGCCTTTTTCGGCGGCGCCGCCTTTCACTGGGGCCGCAACTGGGGCTGGAACTCCTTTGCCCAGAACATCCAACACTCCATCCGCACCGACACCTACGACAAGATGCAGCGGCTCAACATGGAGTTCTTCTCGGATAAGCAGACCGGCGAGATGATGTCGGTGCTCTCGAACGACGTGAACAGGCTAGAACGGTTCCTCAACGAGGGGATGAACGCCACGTTCCGGCTGTCGGTCATGGTGTTCGGGGTCGCCGCCATTCTCCTGTGGCTCAACTGGCAGCTCGCCCTGGTCGCGCTCGTCGCGGTCCCGCTCATCGCGTTTTTCACCTACCGGTTCATCAAGACGATCCAGCCGAAGTACCAGGACGTGCGCTCCTCGGTCGGCCACGTCAACTCCCGCCTGGAGAACAACCTCGGGGGTATCCAGGTGATCAAGACCTCCAACACCGAATCCTACGAGTCCGACCGCGTCGAGGACGTCTCCCGGGAGTACTTCGACGCCAACTGGGACGCCATCGGCACCCGGATCAAGTTCTTCCCCGGCCTGCGTATCATCTCCGGGGTCGGGTTCGTCCTCACGTTCGCCGTCGGCGGGTTGTGGGTCGTCACCGGGACCGGTCCCGGCCCCTTCACCGGGACGCTCAGGCTCGGGGAGTTCGTCACCTTCATTCTGCTCACCCAGCGGTTCATCTGGCCGATGGCCCAGTTCGGACAGATAATCAACATGTACCAGCGCGCCCGGGCCGCCGCCGAGCGCATCTTCGGCCTGATGGACGAACCCGACGTGATCGAGGAGGACCCCGGCGCACACGAGGTCGAGGTGGCCGACGGCCGCGTCACCTACGACGACGTGAGCTTCGGCTACGGCGACGAGGAAACCCTGAAGGAGGTGAGCTTCGAGGTGGAAGGCGGCGAGACGCTGGCCCTGGTCGGCCCCACGGGCGCGGGCAAGTCGACGGTTCTCAAACTCCTGCTCCGGATGTACGACGTCGACGAGGGCGAAATATGCATCGACGGGATGGACGTGCGCGAGGTGACCCTGCCGAGCCTCCGGCAGTCGCTGGGCTACGTCTCCCAGAAGACGTTTCTGTTCTACGGCACCGTAGAGGAGAACATCCCCTACGGCACCTTCGACGCGGACCGCGAGGCGGTCAAGCGCGCCGCACGGATGGCGGAGGCCCACGATTTCATCCAGAAGCTCCCGGACGGCTACGACACCATGGTCGGCGAGCGCGGCGTCAAACTCTCCGGCGGGCAGCGCCAGCGCGTCGCCATCGCGCGGGCGATCCTGAAGGATCCCGAGGTACTCATCCTCGACGAGGCGACCTCCGACGTCGACACCGAGACCGAGATGCTGATCCAGCGCAGCCTCGATCGGCTCACCGAGGACCGCACCACGTTCGCCATCGCCCACCGCCTCTCGACGATCAAGGACGCCGACAGGATCGTCGTCATCGACGACGGCCGGGTCGTCGAGCGTGGCACCCACGGGGAACTGCTCGCCGAGGACGGACTCTACGCGCACCTCTGGGGCGTTCAGGCGGGCGAGATCGACGAGTTGCCCGAGGAGTTCGTCGAGCGCGCGCGGGAGCGTCGCGCGGCGGTCGACGAGGACGCCATCGAGGCCGAAGTCGAATCGGACGACTGATGACGGCCGGTCTCGTCTCTATCGTGTTATGTCGCGTGCGGCCGCGAGAACGGTCCCGTGTGCGGTTCCGTTCGAGGCGACCAGCCCCTGGCTGTCGTGGCGCCAGCGTTCGCCCTCGAGGTCAGTGACCGTTCCGCCCGCTCGTCTGATCATGTACACGCCCCCGACGGAGTCCCAGGGGTTTGCTCGGACGTTGGTGATCGCCCCCTCGATCGCTCCGGCGGCGACGAGCGTGAGCACCGTCTGGACCGATTTCAGGCGGACGAGGTCGCCAAACCGGGTCACGATCGCCTCCGTCGCGGCCGCGTACTCCCCACGGCGCTCCGGGCCCCACCACAGCGTCGGCGCGACCGCGAACGTCTCCGGGTCGGTTCGGGCCGACACGGTCACCGGTTCGCCGTTCCGCTCGACCGAGTCGGGCCCGGCCACGTAGGTGTCACCCAGCGCCGGCAGGGCGTTCGCGGCCGCGACCGGTTCGCCGTCCCCGAGGGCTGCGACGCACGTGCTCCAGTGTCGCATGCCACGGACGTAGTTGTTCGTCCCGTCGATGGGGTCGATCACCCAGGCGAACCCCTCCTCGGGCACCTCCTTGCGGGCGTCGTTTTCCTCGCCGACGACGGCGGCGTCCAGGTCGTACCGGTCGAGGACCTCGACGATTCGCCGTTGTGCACGGCGGTCCGCGGGAGTCACGTAGTCGGTTTTCCCCCCTTTCGTCTCGACCGGCAGGTCCGTCCGGAACAGTTCTGCCGCGATGGCTCC
>CAYSJP010000139.1:3023-6010 GCA_964431395.1 uncultured Halobacteriales archaeon | reverse complement strand
TCGCCGTCCATGAGGATCCGCACCGCGTCCAGGTCGGGGACGTTCGTCCACATGCCCTGGGAGGCGACGACGTCCGACACCCGGGTCCGACGCGTCGCGACGGTCTCGCCCATCGCCGCGTAGGGGTACCCGCGGGGATAGAGATCGTGGTCGGACTGGTAGAGGACGTTCACCCACCGCTCGTCCGATCGGACTTCCTCGATCCCGCCCTCGTAGTCGAGGTTCCGCATGTGGGTGCCGAAAAAGTCGTGTTCGGGGTGGGGTCGGGTGTCGTCGTCGATGAAGACGCCGCGCTCGAATCCCTCGGCCCAGAGGTACAGCAGGCCGAAGCTCGTCTGGGCGTGGCTGGCTTCCGGGATCAGGTCGGCGTGCTCTCCGAGTCCCCGTGCCGCGAACCACTCCTCGCGGCGGGAGCCGTCGAACACCGCGCCCTGCAGGTCCTCGTTCCGTATCATCGCGGCCATCTCCGCGGCGTCACAGAAGTCCTCCGTCACGAGGAGAAAAAAGAGTCGGTCGGGGTCGAACCCGTGCTCGCGGGCGTTCTCGGCGTACGCCCGGACACACTCCGGTTCCCTGATGGTCGGCACGATGACACAGACGTCGGCTGTCATTGGCCAATCTCTTTAGGGCGGCCTAAAACATCTGTCGCTTTCGGGCGAGCCGAGGGCTCGACGGGGAGGCGGGAGTCGGAGGAGAGGCGGACGGCTACTCGATCGTCACGCTGACGAGGGAAGGGCCGTCGTCGGCGGAGGGGAGGAACCGCGCGGAGGCGGGGTGGCCACAGCCCACGAATCGGTGGCCGGTGCCGGTGGCCTCGATGCCCTCGATTTTCTCGCCGCAGGCCGGACAGCGGTCCACCGAGGTGGTTCCCGCCCCGGCGCCCTTTCGGGTCTTGCGTCGTTGCATGGTAGAACATAGGGGTGTTTCCTACTTGAACCCACGCCTACCGGAGTGAAAGTGAAACTGATCGTCGGGGCGTGGACGATTGCGGGGGCGGCCCGGCGGGTCCGGGGGAACGTCTAAGTCGGTCCCGGACGGCGGTGGGCCATGGACCGCGTCGCGATCCTCGGGTCCGCGATGACGCCGTTCGGCGAGCGCGAGGCGTGGATCCGGGAACTCCTCGCGGAGGCCGGGAGCGCGTGCCTGGAGGGCGCCGGCGTCTCCCCCGACGCCGTCGATCACTGCTACGTCTCGAACATGGCGAGCGGCGAGTTCGAGGGGCAGAGCGGGACGATGAACGCGCTCGTGCACGACCTGGGGCTCGCGCCCGCCTACGCCCAGCGCGTCGAGCAGACCTCCGCCTCCGGCGGGGCGGGGATCTACGCCGCCTGGCAGTCCGTCGCCTCGGGCGCGAGCGACATGACGCTGCTCGTCGGCGGCGAGAAGATGACCCACCACTCCACGGGAGAAGCGACGGACGTGATCGCCTCCATCACCCACCCCGTCGAGTACAAACACGGCCTTACCCTGCCGACGTTCGCCGGCCTGGTCGCCCGGCGCTACCTCGAGGAGTACGGCGCCCCCCGCGAGAGCCTGGCGAAGGTGGCGGTGAAGAACCACGGGAACGGTCGCGACAACCCCAACGCCCAGTTCCGGACGGCGATCGACGTCGCGACCGCGATGGAGGCCCCCCTCGTCGCGGACCCCCTCCGGCTGTACGACTTCTGTCCGATCTCCGACGGGAGCGCCGCCCTGTTGTTCTGTCCGGAGTCGGTCGCCGCCGAGTACACCGACGCGTACGTGACGGTCGCGGGCGTCGGCGGCGCCACCGACACCCACGTCGTCCACCAGCGCGACGATCCGACGACGATGGGCGCGGTCGTGGAGTCCGGGCGGGAGGCCTACCGGATGGCCGGGATGGATCCCGAGGCGGTCGACGTCGCCGAACTCCACGACATGTTCACGATCCTCGAGTTCCTCGGGTACGAGGATCTCGGATTCGCCCCGAAGGGCGAGGGCTGGCGGGCGATCGAGGAGGGAGTCACGGAACGCGACGGGGCGCTCCCGGTCAACACCTCCGGCGGGCTCAAGGCGAAGGGTCACCCCCTGGGCGCGAGCGGGGTCGCCCAGGCACACGAACTCCGGGAGCAGTTGCTGGGCGAGGCCGGGGACCGCCAGGTCGACGCCGAGGTCGGCCTCGCCTGCAGCGTCGGTGGCTTCGGCAACTGCGCCACGACGACGATCCTGGAGGGTCCGCCATGAGCCGCGGTGGGGGAAGGGATCTCCTCGCCCACCGGTGTCCGAAGGGCCATCTCACGATTCCGGGACACCACAGGTGTCCGGCGTGTGGCGAGCCCCAGGAGGCGACGGTCGATCTGAGCGACGCGGTGGGGAAGGTCGTCACCTGGACGGAGAGCAGGGCGACCCCCCCGGGTGTGCGGTCGCCGAACCCGGTCGCGATCGTCGCGTTCGACGTCGAGGGCGCCGAGGTGCGCGCGATCGGGGGTCTGACCGACGGGGACGTCGCGATCGGCGAGGAGGTGCGACCGGTTTACGTGGACGAACTACGCGACCCGGACGCGGGGATCAGGGAGCGGGCGAGCCAGGAGTGGGGGGGGTATCGGTTCGAGCCGCTGTGAAGGAGGACCTCACTGAATAGTGAAGGAGATGTTCCCGCGAGTCACGACCTCGGAGCCCTCGGCAGTGTAGATCGCCGCCGCAGGGAGGGTGTGATCGCCCGTGGCGTCGCCGGAGATCGTCACGTCCCACTCGGCGGCGTGTGAGCCGCCGGCATCGATCGAGTCGAACGCCTCGCCGCTCACCGCCGACGTCGAGATCTCGTCGGCGGGCGCGCCTAGCAGGACGTCGCCGTCGGTGATCGACGACGATCCCCGGTTCTCGACGGTCACGGTCATCGTGATCGTCTGTTCGTTCGTGATCGGGATCGGATCCTCGAGGCTGATCTCGCTTTCCACCGAGACGACCGCCGGCGAGACGTCGGCGTAGCCGGCGGCCCACATGAGTCCGCCCTTGAGGTGCTCGTGGAA
>CAYSJP010000139.1:0-2923 GCA_964431395.1 uncultured Halobacteriales archaeon | reverse complement strand
GAACCACGCCCCCGCGAGGTCCTCGAACCAGGGCCACTGCTCGTGGGTGTCCGAGCCGGCGTGGATGCCCATCCAGGCGCCCCCGGTCTCGATGTACTCCTTGAACGCCGGCTGTTGTTCCTCGGGCTCGAAGATCTCCCCCGTCGTGTTCTGGAAGACGACGCAGTCGTACTCCCGGAATCCCTCCACGCTGGAGGGGAACTGGGACTGGATGTCGTCGGGATAGGCAGTCTCGTTGCTCGTGTTCGCGTCGACGATATCCATCGTCACCTCCGCGCCCAGCAGGCTCCCGACCTCGTCGGCGATCTCCTGGAGGGTCTCGTTGCCGTTCTCGATGGAGCCGTGCCGGAACCCCTTGGTGACCGAGGTGACCAGAATGTTGAGGGTGGCGTCCTCGGGAGGCCCGGGGAACTCCACCGGCTCCGGCGTCGCGGTGGGTGTCACCGTGTCCGTCGGCGTCGGACTCTCCGTATCCGTGGGCGTGGACCCCATGTCGTCCGTGTCCGTCGGCGTCGGACTGTCCGTGGCGGTCGCGGGATCCTCGCCGTCGCCGCCGTCGCCGGTACACCCCGCGAACCCGACCACCCCGAGCGATCCGAGTCCCACGAGGAACCGCCGCCTGTTCGTCGTCTCGCTCGATCCGTCGTCGTCCGGGTTGTCGTTACCCTTGGCTCCCATACGTGTGGTACCGGAACACACAATAAAAATTTGGCGGGTTCGCCGTCGCCCCGGACCGATCGCGGGGCGCGGACCGGGACCGCCCGTGGCGCTCCGGACGGGGCCGCCTGCGGGGCGCCGACCGGCAGGTATCCGGGTGCTCCGAAAGCGTTTTGATCGGGGCTTTCGGACACACGGTATGCCAACGGAGACCGAGACGGGCTATGACCCGTCGCTCGGAAACAAGTTCGTTTTCGTCACCGGAGGGGTGATGTCGGGACTCGGCAAGGGGATCACCGCCGCGAGCACCGGACGGCTGCTCGCGAACGCCGGGTTCGACGTGACGGCGGTGAAGATCGACCCCTACCTCAACGTCGACGCGGGGACGATGAACCCCTTCCAGCACGGCGAGGTGTACGTGCTGAAGGACGGCGCCGAGGTCGATCTCGACCTGGGGAACTACGAGCGGTTCCTCGGGGTCGACATGACCTCCGACCACAACGTCACGACGGGGAAGGTGTACCGCGACGTCATCGAGAAGGAACGCGCCGGCGACTACCTCGGGAAGACCGTCCAGGTGATCCCCCACATCACCGACGACATCAAGCGCCGCGTCCGGGAGGTCGCGGAAGGCTCCGACGTCTGCATCGTCGAGGTCGGCGGGACCGTCGGCGACATCGAGGGGATGCCCTACCTCGAGGCGCTCCGACAGTTCGCCCACGAGGAAGAGGAGGAGGACATCCTCTTCACCCACGTCACCCTCGTCCCCTACTCGAAGAACGGCGAACAGAAGACCAAGCCGACCCAGCACTCGGTGAAGGAACTGCGGTCGATCGGCCTCCAGCCGGACGTCGTGGTGGGACGCTGTGAGGATCCCCTCGAGGACAGGACGAAGGAGAAGATCGCGCTGTTCTGTGACGTGCCCACGGAAGCGGTGTTCTCGAACCCGGACGTCGAGGACATCTACCGCGTCCCGCTGGTCGTCGAGGCGGAGGGCCTCGATTCGTACGTCATGGACCACTTCGGGCTCTCCGGGCAGGCGCTCCCCGACGGGGACCGGGGTAGCGAGTGGCGCGAGGTCGTCACGCGGGAGCCGACCGACACCGTCGACGTCGCCCTGGTGGGCAAGTACGGGCTCGAGGACGCCTACATCTCGATCCACGAGGCGCTCAAACACGCCGGCTTCGAGCACGCCGTCGAGGTGACCCGCCACTGGGTCCACTCCGAGGACCTGATCGAGGGCGACGACGACGAGCGCGCCATCGCGGGGGAGATCGAACTCGCGGAGATGGACGCCATCGTCGTGCCCGGCGGGTTCGGGTCCCGCGGGACGGAGGGCAAGGTCGAGGCCGTCCGGTACGCCCGCGAGAACGACGTGCCCTACCTCGGGCTCTGTCTCGGCTTCCAGATGGCCGTCATCGAGTACGCCCGGAACGTCCTCGGACTCGCGGGCGCACACTCCGCGGAGATCGACGAGGACACGCCCCACCCCGTGATCGACATCCTGCCCGAGCAGGAGGACGTCGAGGACATGGGTGGGACGATGCGGCTGGGTGCCCACGAAACGGATATCCGGGCGGGCACGCTGGCTCACGAACTGTACGACGCGACCGAGTGCACCGAACGACACCGGCACCGCTACGAGGTAAACCCCGATTACATCGAGCGTCTCGAGGACGCCGGCCTGCGTTTCTCCGGGCGGTCCGGGCGGCGGATGGAGGTTCTGGAGCTGCCGGATCACCCCTACTTCGTCGGAACGCAGTTCCACCCCGAGTTCCGATCGCGGCCGGTGCGGGCCAGCCCGCCCTTCGTCGGCCTCGTGGACGCCGTCCTCGCCGACCGCCGCGAGGAGGTGGAGGCCGCATGAACCCGGACGCGTTCATCGAGGAGAAGATCGCCGAGATCGGGGAAGCGATCGGCGACGCGAACGCGATCATCGCGCTGTCGGGCGGCGTCGACTCCTCGACGGCCGCGGCGCTGGCCTACGAGGCGATCGGCGACCGGCTCACCCCCGTGTACGTCGACACCGGGCTGATGCGGAAGGGCGAGACCGAAGGGATCGAGGAGACCTTCTCTTACATGGACTCCCTCCGGATCGTCGACGCCCGCGAGCGCTTTCTCGACGCCCTGGAGGGCGTCACCGACCCCGAGGAGAAGCGCCACGCGATCGGCGAGGGGTTCATCCGGGAGTTCGAGCGGATAGCGAGGGAGGTCGACGCCGACTACCTCGTCCAGGGGACGATCTACCCCGACCGCATCGAGTCGG
>CAYSJP010000138.1:0-6026 GCA_964431395.1 uncultured Halobacteriales archaeon | reverse complement strand
CCGGTCGAAGCGGCCGACAGGGACGGGGAGGCCCGTGAGGAGACGACCGATCCTCTCTTAGAGGTGCGGAATCTTCAGAAGAGCTTCGGGGGCGTCACGGCCGTCGACGGCGTCTCCTTTGATGTCGAGCCCGGAACGATCACCGGACTCATCGGCCCGAACGGCGCGGGCAAGTCGACGACGTTCGATCTCATCACGGGCAGCCAGTCGCCGGACGGAGGACGCGTCGTCTTCGACGGTGAGGACGTCACCGGAATGCGTACCGAACAGATCGCCCTCCGGGGGCTCGTCCGGACGTTCCAGATCGCCCGCCAGCTCGACGAGATGACCGTCCTCGAGAACGTGATGCTCGCTCCCCCGAATCAGCAGGGTGAGGCGCTCTGGCGGTCGGTGCTGCCCGGCTTTCGGGCCCGGGTTACCGAACAGGAGAGCCAGCTCCGGGAGCGCGCCTGGGAGACCCTGGAGTTTTTCGAACTCGATCACCTCGCGAGGGAGTACGCCGGCACCCTCTCGGGGGGACAGCGAAAGCTGCTGGAGATGGCCCGCGTGTTCATGACCGACCCGGAGATGATGTTGCTCGATGAGCCGCTGGCCGGCGTCAACCCCACCCTCGAGGCGAAGCTTCTCGATCGCATCCACGACCTCCGCCAGCAGGGGTACACGTTTTTGCTCGTCGAACACGACATGGACATCGTCATGAACCACTGTGATCCGGTGATCGTGATGCACCGAGGGCGGATTCTGGTCGAGGCCGACCCGGAGACGGTCAGAACGGACGAACGGGTTCTGGAGGCGTATCTCGGTGGCCAGGTGGAGGCGTGAGCCTGCTCGCGATCCGTGGTCTCGACGCGGGGTACGGCGACCTGCAGGTGCTCACCGGCGTCGACCTTGACGTGGCCGAGGGCGAGTACGTCGCGATCGTCGGCCCGAACGGCGCCGGCAAGTCGACGGTGATGAAGTCGGTGTTCGGCCTGACCGAGCACATGGGCGGGGAGATCGTCTTCGACGGCGAGAACATCAGCAGCCTCGATCCCGAGGAGATCATCACCCGTGGCCTGAACTACGTTCCGCAAAACGAGAACGTCTTTGCGGGACTCAGCGTCGAGGAGAACCTGGAGATGGGGGCGTACGTCCTCGATGAGCTTCCGGAGGAGCGACTCGAGAACGTGTACGAACGGTTTCCCATCCTCCGGGAGCGCAACGACCAGACGGCCGGCTCCCTGTCGGGCGGTCAGCGACAGATGCTCGCCATGGGACGGGCGCTGATGCTCGATCCGGACCTGCTGCTTCTGGACGAGCCAAGTGCCGGGCTCGCGCCGGACCTCGTCGAGGAGACCCTCGACAGCGTCGACCGGATCAACGACGCCGGCACGGCCGTCCTGATCGTCGAGCAGAACGCGAAGGAGGCGCTCCGTCGGTGTGACCGCGGGTACGTCCTCGTCGGGGGGGAGAACCGCCACGAGGACACCGGCGAGGCGCTCCTGACCGACCAGCAGGTCCGGGAGGACTTTCTCGGCGGCTGACCGGCGTCCGAGCCGGACGGTCGGACGCCCCCGTCATTCCCCGTCCCCGAGACCGGGAAACGCCAGTTCGAGCTCGCCATCAAGAGTGTAGTCGTCACCGAGAACGCCCCCGCCGGCGAGTTCGATGGTGGCGTCGACCGCGAGTTCCGTGGCCGTGTCGTCGCGTGGCCTGACGATGAACTCGAGCGTGTCGATCGTCTCGTCGGCGAGATCGTCCAGATCAGTGACCTCGATGGCCGTGCCGGTCGCATCGTCGGGCGTGTAGAGGGCCAGGGAGGGCGGCGGGGAGCTGTCGCCCTCAACCGGCGACACGACGGCGACGTCCGCGGCGGCGTCGGCGTCCGGCATCCGGACGCGGAGTTCGATCCGGGTCACCTCGGTGCCGTCCCGGTGTGACAGCTCGGTCGAGAGGTCGACGATACCCGAGGCGACGCCTCCCGTGACGCCGAAGTTGGCGACCGGCTCGCCGTCGGCCGACCACTCCAGGCTCTTCCGGCCGGGGGAGTCTTCCTCGACGGACGGCGCCGAGAGCGTCACGTCGCCCCGGACCGCGCCACAGCCGGCGACCCCGACCGCCCCGGCGGCCCCGAGGGCGGCGACGAACTCACGCCGCTGCATGGGTTCCCCTCTCCTCGGAGTCGTTGCTGCGTCCATCGGAACGATCCGTCGCGTTGTACGCTCGCACCGGGGGCCTTCGCGAGAGCCTCCGCGCAGCCGTCTTTCGCATGCGATAGCCTGGAACGCCGACTGGCATAAGCGTGGTTTATGAACAAACGTCTCTTTTAGCTTTCATTTATCATCGGAACGATCTCACGATCGCTGCTGTCGCCGTGTACCGGTGCTCGCCTCCTCCGGTGGCGGCGAGCGCCGGCAGGAGACGGGAACAGTCGGGTACGGGAGCGGGAACACTCATAATGACTGTTGTAGGCAATTACCGCATCGACCGCCCGACGGCGGGCGGGCGGAGCGGTAAAACGCTACAACGGACATTATCAGTATCAGTTCTCCGAGCCGACCCGGACGGTGAGTACGGGGACCTCCGAGGAGCGGACGACGCGCTCGGCGACGCTGCCCAGCAGGAGGCGGTCGATGCCGCCGCGGCCGTGGGTCCCCATGACGATCAGGTCACACGCCTCGCGCTCGGCGTAGCGGACGATCTTTCGGCTCGGCGACCCCTCCGTGACTTTCGTCTCGATCGGCACGCGCCCGTCGACGATCGACTCGACGGCCCGCAACGCGTCCTCCCCCTCCTCACGGAGCATGTCGCCGATGCCCTCCCACGTCGACTCCATCGAGAAACTCGCGTAACTCGCGGTGTTGACCACGTAGAGCGCGTGCAGGGTCGCCCCGTGGCTCTCCGCGAGGCCGGCGGCGTGGTCGATCACGGCTCGCGACCCGGGCGACCCGTCCGTGGGCACGAGGATCCGGTCGTACATCCACCGGACGTTCCGCGCTCGCGGGCTTAACTGTTTGGTGCTCGGTGCCACACCGCGCGGTCGACACGCCGGCCCTCGACCGTCCCGGTCACCCTTCGGCCCCCCCGTCGCCGTCGAACTCGTCGAGCGGGACGTACCGCCCGCGGCGCTCGGAGACGAGCCGTCCGTTCGTCTCCAGTCCGAGGACGGTCTCGGCGGCACGGCCGACCGGCTCGATCACTTCGGGGGGCGCGTAGACGCCGAGGCGCCACTGCTCGCGCTGTGCGGCCCGGAGCGCCTCGACGAGCGCCGATTGTTCGCCGAGCGGGCGGACCTCGCCACCGACGACTACGCGCGAGGTCGTCTCCCGCATCGCGGGCCGGGGGGGAGCGTCGAGGATCACGTCCCCGGGATCGACGCCCGCGGCGGTCGCGATCTCCGCCTCGAACGTCCGGACGTCGCCGTGGTCGATCCCGACCAGGTCCCCGGGGACGTCGCCCATCTCCGCCCAGACGGCGCGCTTGTACAGGTCGCGGTCGGCGATCCGGCGGGCCATCTCCGCGGTCGCAGGCGTCCGGCGGAGCGCCGCGTGGAGGTCGTGGTCGTCCATCCGGCGGAGGTCGGCCGCATCCACGTCCGACTCCCCGAAGAGGCGCTCGGTTGCCCGCCGGAGCATGGACTTCGAGATACGCGCGACGTGGTGGTTGTAGACGACGGGGTTCATGAGCGCGCGGGCCACGAGCAGGCTCTCGGCGGTCTGGACGTTCCCCTCCGCGAGGACGAGTTCGCCGTCGATGAACGCGAGCTCGCGGACGAGTCGGCCGTGGTCGATCGTGCCGTAGGGGACGCCGGTGTGGTGGGCGTCCCGGACGAGATAGTCCATCCGGTCGACGTCGAGTTCGCCCGACACGAGCCCGGCGTACCGCCCCTCCCCCCCGATGAGCCCGGCGATCCGGTCGGGATCGAGGTCGTGTTCCTCGAGGACTGTGGCGACCTCGCCCTCCGCGAGGATCCCCGGAACGTCCTCGTGGGACTTGCCCGTCGCCCGTTTCAACAGGGGTTCGACGTTGTGGCTGTAGGGGGTGTGGCCGACGTCGTGCAGCAGGGCGGCCGCCCGGACGTGTCGCGCCGCGGTGCCCTCGATCCCGAGGTGGTCGAGCGCCCGGCTGGCGAGGTGGTACACGCCCAGCGAGTGCTCGAAGCGGGTGTGGTTCGCGGCGGGGTAGACGAGGTCGACCGTCCCGAGCTGTCTCACGTGCCGGAGGCGCTGGACCGTCGGCGTGTCGAGCAGATCGAGGGCGGCGCCCTCGATCCTGATGTGGTCGTGGACGCTGTCCTTGATCGTCTTCACTACCGGCCCCTCGCCGCGCGATCGTATAAATAGCCGGGGAGGAAGGGGTGGCACGTTGGGGGCGGGACTCGCTACGGCCCGGGCGTTCAAGTCGCCGGGCGGAGTGAGTCCAGGTATGAACGACGGTCCCATCCACATCTCGCCCGGCGAGGCAACCGCGACGGAGATCATCGACCACCTCGAGGCCGGCGACCGGGTGATCGTCGAGACGGAACTCCTGGGGTCGACCCACGAGATCACGCTCCGGTTCGACGGGGGGGTGTACTACTGCGACACCCCCACCACGCTCCACCGCCACGAGACTGCCGAGGACATGCGGCGGTGCCTGGACGAGCAGCGGTACGGGTCGGGGTGACCGGCACGCGGCACCGAGACGGCCCGGCAAACTTTGTGTCCCGACGCGCTACGTGACGGCGATGAGTGCTCCCGACGACATGCGGCAACTGCTGGAGGCGGACGACCCACCCTTCGACGACGTGATGGCCTGCGTGTTCGGGATCGGCGGCCGGGAGGTGCGCACGTACCTCGCGCTTCTGAATCGCCCGGGCAGCACCGTCGAGGAACTCGCCGACGCGCTCGACCGGGACCGGAGCAACGTCAACCGGTCGCTCTCGCAGCTCCGGGATCTCGAACTCGCCTACCGCGAGCGCCGACTGCTGGACTCGGGGGGGTACGTGTACCAGTACGGCGCCGAACCCCTCCCGGAGACCAAAGCGCGGCTCCACGAGGCGCTGGACCGGTGGGCCGAGAGCGTCCACGACCGCATCGACGCCTTCGGCGAGGGGTGATCGTGTGCGACGACTGATCCGGCCCACTTTTGCCCGTCGCCCCCCTCGGATCGCCTGATGGCCGACCTGCAACTCGACGGATCCGCCGACGCGGCTCCCGCCGAGGCCCACGACGGCGTCTGGCTCGCCTGCATCGAGTGTGGCGGGACGTTCGCCCCCTTCGATGAGATACGGTACACCTGTGACGACTGCGACGGACTGCTCGAGGTCCGCTACGCCGACCTGCCCACCTTCGAGGAGTTCTCCGGGTCGGGGGTCTGGCGATACGACGCCGCTTTGCCCTTCGACTCCGGAGTGAGCCTTCCGGAGGGTGACACACAGCTCCACGAGGCGCCCGACCTGCGCGAGGAGGTCGGCGTCGAGACCCTCCGCGTGAAACACGAGGGGATGAACCCGACCGGGGCGTTCAAGGACCGCGGGATGACCGTCGGCGTCCGGGTGGCCCAGGAGGTCGGCGTCGACCGGCTGGCGTGTGCCTCGACGGGCAACACCTCCGCGGCCCTGGCCGCGTACGGCGCCCGGGCGGGGATGGAGACGCTCGTTCTCCTGCCGGCGGGGAAGGTGGCGGCGGGCAAGATCGCACAGGCCAGCCTCCACGGCGCCCGGATCCTCGAGGTCGACGGCAACTTCGACGCCTGCCTGGACATCGTCCAGGAGCTGGCTGCCCAGGGTGAGGCGTACCTGCTGAACTCGCTGAACCCCTTCCGCCTGGAGGGCCAGAAGACCATCGGCCTGGAGATCATGGAGGAACACCACGACGACTACGGCGAGTATCCAGACCGCATCGTCCTCCCAGTCGGCAACGCTGGAAACACCGCGGCGCTGTACAAGTGTTTCCGCGAGCTCGTCGAGTCGGGCGCCATCACCGAGGACCAGGTGCCGAAACTCACCGGTGTACAGGCCGAGGGGGCCGCACCGATGGTCGAAGCCATCGAGAAAGGAAACGACG
>CAYSJP010000137.1:0-6039 GCA_964431395.1 uncultured Halobacteriales archaeon | reverse complement strand
ACCGTCGAGGTGCCGGTTGACGTCACCCGCACCGTCACGGTGCCGGTCACCCGCACCGTCGAGGTGCCCGTCGAGGTGACCCGCACGGTGATCCGCGACCGCACGGTCGAGGTGACCCGCACCGTCACCCGAACAGTCGAGGTCGTTGAGGAGGTGACCGTCACCGTCACCAGAACCGTCGAGGTCGTCGAAGAAGTGACCCGCACGGTCGAGGTGACACGCACGATCATCAACGAGCAGGAAGTCACGCGCACCGTCACCATCATCAGGAACGTGACCGACACGAACGGCCAGCCCGGTCTGGGCGCCCTCGTCGCGGTGATCGCGCTGCTGGCGGCCTCGCTGCTGGCGGCCCGCCGCCGCGACTGGTAACGCTCCCCGACTGACCGTTCCCGTTTTCTCTTCTCTCTCTTCGCCACCGAGCGACGGTGCCCGTTTTTCCACACCGGAACGGCGCTTTTTTTCGCCACCGGAGGGGATGGTCGATCGAACCGACCCCGACGGGGCGATACAGTGCCGACACGGGGTGTACGCGACGACGACCCGCGATTCGCTGACCCTGACACTACCCGCGGACGCGGGCTGTTGATACTGTCGACCGTGGTGGCGATGGTCGTCACGAACTCGCAGCCGACGGTATGATCGTCAGATGGCGAGGTCCGCAATCTCCCAGTCCGCGGGCAACTCGTCGGTCGCGCCGGTCTCGCGGGCGAGGTCGCGGATCCGGTCTCTCATAATGACTCGTGTAGGCAATTACCGTATCGACCGCCCGACTGCGGGCGGTCAGCGTGGTAACACGCTACACGAGTCATCATCACGTCGGGATCCCACTGGAAGGTGTCGCCACACGCCGCCCGCCAGTCCCAGTAGCGCGGGATGCCGGAATCGTAGCCGGCGTCGGGACCGGCGGCGCTGGCGAGAAAGAACCGCGCGGCGTCGAGGGTGAGAATGGAGTGCTGGACGCGGAACTCGACGTCGTCGTCGGTGGCGATCCGGGCCAGCAGATCGGCGACGGGTTCCTCGGGGTGGCCGATCCCCCAGCCGTAGGTCCCGGCCTCCTCGAAGGCCGCGTCCGCGCCCGAGGGGCGCGCTGACGGGATGGCACGGAGGTACGCGAGCGCCTCCCCGGGGGTGGCGGCGACGCCGTCCTCCAGCCGGGTTCGGATCACGAACCGGCCGACCGCGTTCTCGATCACCGGGGAGACGTGGAGGAACTCCTCGGCGGTGCGGGGGTGGTAGGGCTCGAAGTGCTCCCGGAACAGTCGCGGGGTCGCTTTTCGGTCAGCGTGTCGAACGTCTCGCCACAGTCCCCACACTCGTGGCTCATTCGTCCGGCGCGGAGACGTTCACCCAGAGGTGGACCTCCCGGTAGGCGTTGTCGACGGTCGGGTCGTCGGGGGGTGTGCCGTCGTACAGGAGGTAGGTCAGTCGGAGGCGCTCGCCGGTGAGGGTGGGGGTCACCTCGTGGCGCTCGAGCCACGTCTCGTTGTGGGCGAGTTCCGGGCCGAACCGAGCGACCTCCTCCTCCTCGAGCACGGAGATGGAGACGTTCGCCGCTCCGCTCGTGTCGTTCACCGAGTCGTTCCCAACTCGCCGGACGTCCACCCGCTGGAGTTTCCCGATCAGGGTGTAGTCGGTGGTGGCGTGTTCCTGGTTGCCGATCCCGGCCACGAGCGACCGGGGCTCCCCCTGGACGAACTCGGTGGGGTAGTCGTCCGCGACTAACTCGCCGTCCTCGCCCTCGGTGAGCAGGTACAGTTCGCTGAACTGTTCGCCCTGCTTGGGGACGGCGACGGCGTAGCCGACGCTCGCGGTCGCGAGCACGATGCTGAGGACGAGCAGAACGTTCAGCGCGGCGTCGCCCCGGCTGTCGGGCTCGAGCAGCTCCGCCCGCCCGGCGGCGACCCACGCGCGGTAGGGGACCCGGAAACGCTCCTCCTCCGGGAGCTCCCGCCGCCGCACCGCCGCGGCCGCGACGGCGATCAGGGTGAACCCGCTGACGCTTGCCAGAATGGGCACCAGCCGGATCCCCCAGGGCGTGAAGTTCAACACGAGCCCGATGAGGGGGACGATGGCGATGCTCAGGCCAAAGGAGAGGGCCACGCGCTCGATGCCGTCGATGCCCGAGCGATCGCCGGCGTCTGACCCCTCGTCGGCGGGCGATCCGGCGTCGGGTGTCTCCCCCTCGGTGTCCGCGACCGGCGACTCGCCAGCCTCGGGGAACAGCGCCGCGATGAAGGCGTACCCGGGGACGAACAGGACGAAGGGGAGCCCGAGGACGACCCGGAGCGGCGTCTCGCTGATCACGGGCAGGAGAACGGCGAGCACCGTGAGGACGACGAGCGCGACGACGGCCGCGAGATCCGCGGGCAGCCGGCGAACCGGCTCGGGCAGGAGCAACCACAGGTCCGAGCGGTCGCCTGGTCCGGCTGCCATACGTCACCAACTTGTCGACATCGGGTAAAAAGGGCTCGTTCCGCCGATCCCGGTCCGTGCCGCGGCGGGCCAACGTTTATCGACGTCGGCGAGAAAGCGGGAACGAGATGCGCAGGGACGCCTCGGCGGATGGGTCGCGGCGGCGGCGCTTTCTGAAAGGGATCGGCGCCGTCGGAACCGCGGGCTTCGCGGGGTGTCTCGGTGGCGACGGGTCCACGGACACGACGACGACCGGGGAGTCCGTGGAGTCGCCCGCCGACACCCCCTCCGACTCCCCGACGTCGTCTCCGACTGACTCCCCGGCGTCGCCCACGGAGGCACCGCCGGAGACGGCCCCCATCGACGAGGAGCGGCTGCCGTTCTGGAACGGCGAGACGCTCCAGTTCGACACCGGGGCCCACGTCCGGCGCTCCGACATCGTTCTGGAGGCGCCACCCGCGGAAGCGGAGCAGTCGATGGCGATCGGGAACGGCCGGCTCGGTGCTGCCGTCCGGGCCCAGGAGGGGTTCACCGCACAACTCAACCCGAACCACACGGTCGGCGCCCAGTGGAAGTCGGCCGGAACCCTCGTCGTGCCCGGCCTGGCCGACCTCGTCGACGCCGGGGACTACGCGGGGCGCGTGAATCTGCACGAGGGCGTGTTCCGCCAGTCCGGCGGCGGCATGACCGCCGAAGCGTACGTTCACGCCGAGGAGAACCTCGCCGTGCTCGCGGTCGAGGGGGCCGATCCCCAGGTCGAACAGCACGCGCGACTCGAACTCCCGGAGGGCCGGGAGCCGGACGTCGCGAGGGGCGACCTCGCCGCGGCGTTCGCCGAAACGTGGGAGGGCGGTGCACTACCCTCGGAGTCGTCGACCCTCGGGGAGACGCGGACGTTCGCGGCGATCGCCGCGGTCGCCGCCGACGGGCGCGAGCAGTCCATCGAGGTGGTCGACGACCGGACGATCGAGGTGTCGTTTTTTTCCCACGAGGACGGGCAGTTTCGCGTCGTCGTGTCGGTCCCGCCCTATCCCGGCGACGACGTGGCGGGCGGGGTGGAGAACGCGCTCGACGCCGTGACGGCTGCGGTCGAAGCCGACGAGGAGGCGTGGGCCACGCGGCGCTCGGATCACACGTCGTGGTGGCGGGCGTTCTGGGAGGGTGCGAACCTCGTGGGGATGGCGTCCGGCGACGGCACCGCGGCGTTCTACGAGAACCTCCGGGTGCTCGACCTGTACTACCAGGCGGCGATGAACCGGGGGCGGTTCCCCGGGCATCACGCCGGCGAGGCCCACCTGTTCCGGTTCAACGGCGACAGCGTCGATTGGATCGAGGCGGGCAACGGCTACTGGCACTGGAACGCTCGCTACCAGCCCCTCGCAGCGTTGCCCGCCGGCCTCGTCGAGTTGACCGAGCCGTTCTTCCGGATGTACCGCGAGACGCTCGACCTCCGGCGGAGCCACACGAGCCAGGAGATGGCCGAGGCCCGCGACCGATCGGAGGGCGTGGGGGCGGCGATCCCGGAGACCATGGGCCACGACGGCGCCGCCTCGATGTGGGACCTGACCGACGAGCCCTCCTGGAAGACCCGCGTCAACTCCACGGGCGGGGAGGTCGCCCACGAGGCGTGGTTGCGCTACCGGTACACGGCCGAGGAGTCCTTTCTCGAGGAGTACTACCCCCTGATGGCGGAGACGACGCGGTTCATGCTCGCGTACGCGGAGGAAAACGACGAGGGCGAGCTGTACACCGAGCCCTCCTACGCCCACGAAACCCAGCGGGACACGCGCACCCCCTCCACGGACGTCGCGGTCATGGAGAAGACGTTCCCGCTGGTGGCGGACCTCGCCGAACGCTTCGGCGACGACGGTCTCGCGGCCGACCTCGAGGCGGCGATCCCGAAGATTCCCGACTATCCCCGCGACGGGAACGGCTCGATCGCGCTGTCGGCGCTCGACGTCGAGACGGTCAACGTCCACAACACGGACACCGAACCCATCTGGCCGTGGGGGCTGTTCGGCGACGCCGGCGGCGACCGGACCGATCTCGCCGAGCTCACCCTCGAGACGCGGCAGTTCGAACTGGATCACGCGTGGGCGCCGGGGCCGATCCAGGCCGCCCGCCTCGGGCTGGCGGACGAGGTGGCGTCGACGCTGTCGACACAGACCGGCGCGTTCGTCACCCTGCCCTCCGGGATGGCCGTCCAGTTCGGCGACGACCCCTACGTCGAGTACCTCGGGGTGCTGACGAACGCGATCCAGGAGGCGGCGATCCAGTCCTACGACGGCCTGATCAGGATCGCGCCGGCCTGGCCCGAGGGCTGGGACGCGGACGTCCAACTCGACGTGGTGGGCAACCACCGCGTCTCCACGCAGATTCGAAATGGCACCGTCCAGTACGTCGGCATCGAGGCCGGCAGCGAGGACACCCTCCGGATCCGGAACCCCTGGTCGGTGAACCCGATGCGCGTGGTCGATGGGGGCGCCCGACCCGGCGAGACACCCGACGGAGCGGACCCGATACGCGGCCCGACGACCGACGACGAGATCGGCTTCCCGGTCGCCGCGGGCGAGACGTTCGTTCTCGAGCGGGTCGGGGCACCCCTCACCCGCTCGGCGTTCGAATCGATCGCCCGGCCGGCGGGCGATTCGCCGCGAGTCCTCGGGGACGCACGGATCGGGATTCCCGACCCGGCGGAGTGATACTGATCGCTGTAGCCGGTTTCCGGTGCTCGCCTGCGCTCACTGCTCCGGCGCTGGCTGTCCCACCTCTTGAAGCCGCTTTTCGGCCTCGTCCCTATCCTCGGGGTAGCCGATGTCGATGCGCCACCCCTCCAACCCGATCGCGTCGATGGTGCGGCCCGACTGGATCAGCAGATCGATGGCTTCGGAGATCTCGTACTCGCCGCGATTGGAGGGCTGGACGAGGTGACAGGCGTGGAAGATGGCGGGCGTGAAGGTGTAGAAGCCGGTCATCACGAGGTTGGAGGGCGGGTCCTCGGGTTTCTCGACGACGTCGGTGATCTCGCCGTACTTGTTCGTGTCACAGACGCCGTAGCGACTCGCCTCCTCCCAGGGGACCTCCTCGACGAGAAAGGCGGCGTCCGCGCGGTCCTCGCGCTGGCGGCGGGCGACGTCCTCGAGGTTGGCCTGGAAGACGTTGTCACCCAGCATGAGCATGAACTCCTCCTCGATGTGGTCCTCGGCAGTCAGGAGGCCGTGAGCGAGGCCCTTCTGTTCGCGCTGGTGGGTGTAGGTGATCGGGATGTCCCCGAAGTCGTCGCCGTAGTGCTCGATGATGTTCTGTTTGCGGTAGCCCACGACGACGATGAGTTCGTCCGCGCCCAGCGCGGCGAGTTGCTCGAAACAGTGCGTCAGGATGGGCTCGCCGTCCACCTCGACCATCCCCTTGGGTTTGTCCTCCGTGAGGGGCCGCAGTCGCGTCCCCTCGCCGGCCGCCAGCACGACCGCTTTCATGACTGTTCAACGCAACGCCGCACGCTCTCATATGTCTTGTCACTCGCTCGCTTTTCACTCGCTCGCTGTCGGCGTCCCGCTGGAGCCCTCGCTGCCGGAGCATCGCCGCCGGCGTCCGGCCGGAGCACTGCCCCGGGCCGCGGCTACG
>CAYSJP010000136.1:0-6074 GCA_964431395.1 uncultured Halobacteriales archaeon | reverse complement strand
CGGGACGCCGACCGCCGGGACGCCGACCGACGGGACGCCCACCCGGACAGCCGCCCCACCCGAGGAGGTACAGGCGTACGATTGGCAGGACGCGACCTGGGACGCTTACTGGTACTCGCTGTACACGATGAGTACCAACATCGCGATGAGCGGCAACGGGATCACGTTCCCGGCGACCGACGAGCAACAGGAGTCGTTCCAGCAACGTCTTCCGGCGATGCTCGCGGCCGCCGACCAGGAGAAACCGCCGGTGAAGAACCCGAACCTCAACATGGCGCCGTTCACCGAGGGTGATCCGTCCTTCACCGAACAGCCGGTGCTCGAGGGCGATGACGGCCGTCCCGACGCCTCGACGCTCCAGTGGGACCCCGAGAACTCCTCGAAGACGGTCAGTCCGGCGTCGCTGGCCTGGACCCACCTCAAGGGCGTCACCTGGGCGAAGAACTTCGAGAACCACTTCGATGTCCTCCCGGAGAGTCTCGCGGCGGAGTTCCGCTCGATGGTGCTGACGACGCTAGCACAGGTCGGCACGGCGTTCGCGCTCGTCGAGGGAAACCTCCGGCTCAACGAGGAGGACATGCTGCTCGCGCCGGCGTTCCGCCCCGGCGAGGGGATCGTCGAGGAGACCCCGCGGCCGACCGACCACGGCGCGATGCTGTGGTTCCTCTCCGGTCTCACGAGCCTCGCCCAGGGAGGATGGTTCGGCTACGAGAACCCCGAGCCACTGATCCCTCCGGAGAACGTCCAGATGCTCACGGACGGCGTCGGACGGACGACGATGAACGCCTTCACGCCCGGAGATATCGTCGCGGCGGGGTCGACCCGCGACCTCGGCGAGATGCTCGGCGCCGTCGGGTGGTACGGCACCCACGCGGGCTCCGAGGAGATGGCGGAGATGGCCGCCGACTACGCCGGCTCGCTCGCCGACCGCGCCGCGGAGGCGATGGACGACAACGGCCGGATCGGCGACGGCGCGTCCAACCAGGCCGCGACACAGGGCGTCGTCGCCCAGGGGCTCGTCTGGGCCTCGCAGTTAGCGGGCGTCGATCGGACCGGGGCGGCCGAGGATGCGCTCGGGTACCTCCTCGACTCCCTCTGGGACGCGAACGCGGGAACGTTCGCGAGCGCGGAAGGCGCCTCGACGTACGCCATCACGGCGTGGGACGCGGGCGACATCACCGGCGGACTCAACGCGGCCGACGCCGAACTCGGGATGGACGTCCGGGAGGAGTTCGCGCGCTTTTTCGACGCGACGTTCAACCGCGGCCGGCTGCAACGCGCGGAGCGGCCGCCCTCCCGCAGCGACGGTGCCGAGTACACCCTGCCCCTACCCCCCGAGGCAGGCGGCGAGTTCGGGCAGGCCGCGGTGTACAACGCCGAGGTCACCTACGACGCGGGCGCCGGGGAGTGGTCCGTGACCGATTCGACCTTCGACACCGAGGCGGCGCTGTACCTCTCGAACCAGGACGTCTGGGTGAGCCAGTGGGCCGGGGAGTTCTACCAGGGACGGGGCGTCCCTGGGAAGAGCGACTCCCCGGAGTAGCTGCCGGCGGCCCGCCTCTCCCGGATCAAAAGTCGCCGAACGTGGCCTGATCGCCCGATCCGACCGCCGCCGCCGCCCGCTCGATCGCGCGCTCGAAGGTCTCCCGCTGGCCCGGGTCGTACAGCGTCGCCGCCGGGTGCACCGAGAGGAGGAGGTCGCGTTTCTCCCCGCCGAGTTCCGCCCGGACTATCTCGCCGGCCTCGCTCGTGATCCCGACCGAGCGCCCCAGCAGGTGCTCCGCGGGCACCTTCCCGAGCGTGATCAGGAGCGCTGGATCGACCCGCCGGATCTCGGTGTCGAGGTACCCCCGGCAGTTCGCCAGTTCCTCGCCGGTCGGATCCCTGTTGTCGGGCGGTCGGCACCGCACGCAGTTGGTGATTCGGACGTCCGCCCGTGCGAGACCGTTCTCCCGGAGGGCCTCCTCGAGCACGTCGCCGCTTCGGCCGACGAACGGTTCGCCCTCCCGGTCCTCCTGCTCGCCGGGCGCCTCGCCGACGAACAGCAGGTCCGCGTCCGCCGGGCCGACGCCGTTCACGATCCGCGACCGGGACTCACAGAGCGCGGAGCAGCGCTCACAGCCCCGCACCTCGAGGCCGTCCATCGCGTCCATACGTGGTGATCGGGCCGCGGGGTTATACTGTTGGCTGTAACTTCGTGGGGATATTCGCCACCCCGTGGTGGCGAAGTTCGTCACGGACTTACAGCCGACAGTATCAAGAACCCGTCCGGAACCGGTCGGCCGCCCGCGCCGCCGTACGCGCGACCCGGACTGGCTCCGGCCGGCCGCCCTCCGGCGTGAACCTCCGGACGACGTCGCGCGCCTCGTCGTCGTCCACCCCGGCGCTCCGGACGAACACCGTCTCGCCGTTCACCTCGACGCGTTCGCGGTGGGGTTGGCGGCGGTAGGTCGCGAGACGGGCCTCCAGGCCGTCGCCGGAGAACGCCTCCTCGAGCGCCGGTTCTAGCCCCCCGGAGGCCTCGAAACTCACCGAGAGGACCGGGCGACCGGCAGTCTCGGCGATGGCGGGCAGGTCGAGAACGTTGTACCAGGCGGGGGCAATTCCGGCCACGAGGACGTACCGGGCGTCCTCGCGGTCGAGGCGCGAGAGAAGGGTACACACCGCACTGGTCGCGTCGGTGCCGCCGACCGTACACGTCGCGAAGGCCAGCCCGTCGACGACACGGTCAGCGCGGACGACGGCGCCGGCGAGGGTGCTGGCGTCGCCCGTCCGTCGCCGGTCGCCGGCGTAGGACTCGGCGACGCCGACCGCCCGGGTGCCGGGCTTCATACGGGCGGTCGTACGCCTTCGGGGGATCGACCGCACGACGGCGTGCAGTCGCCACCGCACACGGGTACGACCGTCCGTATCACGCGCCGTCTTTCATCTCGTCGAGCTTGTCGAGGAGCTCGTCGTTGGAGGCGTCGAACTCGAACTCCACGTCGCCGTCGTGGGTTTCGCTGTCCGCGCTGGCACTGTCCTCGTCGAAGTCAGCGTTTACCTCCTGGTTCTCCTGTTCGGATTCATCGTAGCTCCCAAAGCCCATTACAAGAGGTGATATGTGGCCGAGGGTCAAAAACTATTGGTCGTCTCCCCGGTGCCTTCGGACGGTCGGGCAGTTCGGCGGAGCTAACGACAGTCCACGCCCGGCCGGTTCGCCGGGGCGAACCGGAATCGACGTCCAGCCGGTTCGCAGTGGGCCGCGCGTGGCACCCGACACCTCTTGGAACCGGTCGTGGCGGCCGCCACGGCTTTGGGTACCCGCACCGAAGCGGCCCCATGGACGTCACCAACGTCACGGCCGGGGCGACGTCGTTCACCTGCAACGCCTACCTCGCGCTCGGGGAGCGCCCGACCCTCGTCGACGCCGGCGCGATGGACGGCGTCGTCCGGACCGTCCGCGAGCACGCCGACGACCTCGATGCGGTCGTGCTCACCCACCAGCACGGCGACCACGTGGGGGAACTCGACGCGGTACTGGAGGCCTTCGACGCCGACTGCTACGCCTTCGCCGAGCACGCCCGTCGAACGGAGTCCCTCGAGGATGGCGACACCCTCCACGTCGGCGACGGGACCTTCGAGGTCGTTCACACGCCGGGTCACGCCCCGGATCACGTCGCCCTGGTGAGCGCGTCGACGATCTTCTCCGGGGACGTCGTCGTCCACGACGACGGCGCCTTCGAGTACGGCAGCTTCGGACGGACCGACATCGCGGGCGCCGACCGCGAGACGCTGATCGACAGTCTGGAGACGATCCTCGATCGCCTGCCCGACTCCGTCGAGCACATGTACGCCGGCCACGGCGGGACGTTCCACGGCGACGTCAGGGACGTGATCGAGACCGCCCTGGCGCGGGCGGAGAAGCGCGAACCCAAGTACGACTGATAACGACTACTCCCCCGCGAGGCGGTCGATCGCGACGCCGGACCCACCCGGATCACCGCGTCGATCCACCGCGACCGGCGTCGCGACCGTCTCACCCCGAGAAACGGAGCCTCCGGATTTTTGTCCCGTCGCCCGACAGGCCCGGGTATGCCCGGGGCTCTCTACCTGGAATCCGACGACGTTACGCTGCGGACGATCGAGGAGGAGGACCTCCCCTTCCTGCGGGACACGATCAACGATCCGGCCGTCAGGCGCTACCTCGCCCGGCGGGGGCCGTACAACATGACCCAGGAACGGGCGTTCTTCGAGGAGGTGATCGCCGACGACGAGACGCTCAACCTGCTGGTCTGTCGCGACGGCGAGCCCGCGGGCACGGTCGGCCTCCAGACGCTTTCCTCCCCCGACGGGTCCAGCGAGATCGGCCTCTTCCTGGCGGAGGCGTTCTGGGGCGAGGGGGTTGGCACCGCGGCCGCCCGGCTCGTCACTGACCACGCGTTCCGCGAGCGTGGCCGCCACCGTGTCGTCGCCCGCGTGATCGAGGGCAACGAGGCCTCACGGCGGCTCTGGGAGACACTCGGCTTCCGCCACGAGGCGACCATGCGGGAGGCAGCCTTCCGGGACGGCGCGTACGTCGACATGCACCGGTACGCGGTGCTGGAAGGGGAGTGGCTTGACAGCGAGTAGCCGGCGAGCACGCAGCGGCGTTACGCGGTCTGGCGCTCGCGGTTCTTCTGTCTGAGGTTGCCGTAGCCGCACTTGCGACACCGGCTCGCGTCCGGCGAGTTGCGCGCGTTACACCGCATACAGATCTGCTTGTCGAGGGTGCGCGCCTCCGCCGCGTCGAATCGTACCATGCTCCGGAGTTGGCCAGGCGCGCCTTAAACGCTTTCGACCCGACGCGATGCCCCCCATCGACGCTTGCTACGGGAACGGTCGGTGTCACGCCTCCGCGTCGAGGTACTCCGCCTGCACGTCGACGACCTCCGTCGAGTCCGCACACGCCGCGTACCGCCGGAGTGGCTCGGCGTTGAGTTCGAGAAACGTCTCCCCCCAGGTGAACTTCGCCAGGATCTCGCCGGCGCGGTCGGGCTCGCCGAGGATGTACAGCCCGGCAGCGAGCGCCTCGACGGTGGTAAGCCGAAACGGCCGGCCGTAGTTCACCGGGTTGGCGGCGACGAGGAAAGGCAGCCCGCGGTGTTCGCCGGGCAGGGAGAAGCGGGCCTCGCCGGCGCGCTCCCACGAGCAGTCGAGCGCGACGAGGGTCCCCTCCCCGGCGTCGGCGGGCGAGAGCGCCCGCTCGGCGTGGGGGTTCAGGACGATCCCGTAGGGCGTGGTCCGGTCGCTTCGGTGCAGTTCGGCGAGGTCGAAGCGATCGAGCTTGCGGGCCGTGCACTTCTCGGGGTCGTCCTCGGCCGTGTACCGGACGTGCAGGTCCACGGTCGGGGTAGGCGACCGGCGGTCAAAAGCGGCGCGCTCGCCGTGGTTCGTCGCCCGCCGAGAGGGGTACCCCCTGCTATACCCGGACACGAATAGGCTAACGCGCAGATCGAGTATTTCCGGTCAGCACGACGTCTCCCTGCCGATCAGGCACCATTCACGTAGATTGGTTCGTGTCCGGGTGTATATGTACTACTATGGACCCCTCTTAGCAGGCGTTATGACCCGGGGCCACACAGAATCGGATGGCGCCACACGGCGCCAGGGCTCCACGTGTCTGACCGGCTCTCTCCCCAGTCGGATCGGCGCTACTACAACTCAGCGCCCTCCGACGATCACCCCGCCGCCGACCTCCGTCTCGTGTCCGTCGAGTACGCCGACGGCCCGGACCGGTACACGATCCACCCCCCTGATCCTGATCCCGCGGCTGTCACGACGACGTGGCTCACCGCCGACCGTGAGGACTTCATCGACCTCTCGGCCCGGCGGTAGCCCGGCTGCCGTCCGGAGCGCCCACACGTCCACCCGCCGTGCCCGTCGAAGTACACGAGGTGATCAGTATCAATTCCTGCGTCCGGCTCCGACCGCAGACTCGCCGACCGGGTCGGGACCCTCGATGAGCTCCTGGCCGCCCATGTAGGGGCGGAGCGCCTCCGGCACCGTGATCGTGCCGTCGTCGTTCTGGTAGTACTCCATGATCGCCACGAGCG
>CAYSJP010000135.1:0-6098 GCA_964431395.1 uncultured Halobacteriales archaeon | reverse complement strand
TCGGCGAGTCCGAGCGTCAGCGCACCCTCCGGGCCCGGCGCCATCCGCACGCTGTCGAGGTAGCCCTTGTCGGACCCGCTCCGGTACTCTCCTCGGATCCGCAGCTCGGTGAGATCGCCGAGCACGGTCACCATCTCGCTTCCCGACGGACTGCTCCCGTCGCCTTTTTTCCAGGCGTCCGTCTCGTCGAGGTTCACCCTGTAGGACGTCCAGATCCCCGACTCGCCGCTGCCCGGGTGGGTGCTCGCGTCGCCGTGGTCGTACGTGAGGGTCATCCCGCCACCGGAGAGGACGACGTCGCTGGAGTCGAACTGGCTCGGGCTCCCTGAGTACTCCTGCTTGAGGTCGAACTCCAGGGTGCCGCCGTAGTAGGCCGACTTGTCGGCGAGGAACTTCCCCGGTGACTTGAAGTACCAGACGCCGCCCTGTACGTCGTCCACCGCGGAGATGGACGGCGACGGCGTCCCCGTCCCCTCCTCGAAGGTCGGCACGGTCGACTCCCCCTGGGCGTCGCCGCTGATCTCCCAGCCGTCGTCGTCCTCCTCGAACGTGCTGACCACGGGATCGGGCGTGTCGGTCTCGGGACCGATCGCCAGCGATCCCGGCCCGACCTCGGTCCCGTTGATCCTCGCCACGGCGACGTACTCGTCCTCGGTCGACGCGTTCGTGACGCGGCGGTACTCGAGGATGACCGTCTCGTCGGTCCCGAGTTCGGTCCCGCCGCCGATCGTGAACGTCACCGTCGTGCCGTCGTCGCTGCTCGCGACCTCCGAGACCTCCACGAAGACGATGGTGCCGCCGGTCCGCTCGACGCCGGCGCCCAGCACGTCGCCCGCCGCTACCCCGCTCACGTCGAAGTCCGCGGGGTAGTCGACGGTGACCGTCGACAGCGCGGCGCCGTCCAGATCCGCCCCGACCGGTACCTCGATCCGGTGGACGCTGTCCGTCGCCGCCGCCGCGTCCGGGAACGCGCCGATCGAGACGACGTCCTCCATCTCGAAGATGTTCACCTGCCGGGCACTCGAGATGTCGACGCGCTGTCGCCCCGAGACGTCGATCGTCGGCGCCACGAGCGAGATGCTCGTCTCGCTCTCGATTGTGACGGCGTCGGTCTCCGCGTTGCGCTCGACACCGGAGGCCTGCGGCCGGAGACCCGACCCGCCGGACGCGTCCTTCCCGTCGGCTTCGATCGCCGGGGCGAGCGCCGACCGGAGGTCGTCGATGCCCTCCACGTCCGCGTCGCCGGACACGATCAGGTTACCGTCGGCGTCGAACGCGTAGGATTCCCCCGTCTCGGCGTGTTCGAAGTGTAACTCCCCAGCGTCGGCATCGACGTCGAGCAGCCAGTCCGTATTACCGAGTCGCCCCCCGTTCGTATCGGCCATCGGTAACAAATTGAAGGAAAGTCACTTAAAACTACGTCCCGAGGACCGTTCCCGGCGATCCGGTGGAGCCACGCGGACCACGTACTGCCGGCCCGTGGCGATCACCGCCTCGGCCGTTCGCGGGGGTGATAATGACTGTTGTAGGCAATTGCCGTATCGACCGCCCGACAGCGGGCGGTCGGACCGGTAAAACGCTACAACAGTCATTATGAGGCGATCGGAGCCAAAGGGTCACGGCCGACAGCGTCACTCCGCGGAGAACACACGCGCGGTGACGTCGCCCCCCGTCCCGTCGTCGAACGCCGCGATCTCGATCGGATCCTCGGGGGCCCGCCCGTCGACGAACAGCCAGCGGTCGATCCCGCTTCGCTCCGTCGTCTCGCCGTTCACCGTCGCGCTCGCCGGGTGTGTGACGCTGAGGTCGAACGCCCCGCCGAGCGGCCCCACCGCGCCGCCGTCCGTGACGTCGCCGGGCCAGCTCCAGGCGGCTGACTCGGCGCCGTCGAAACTCCCCTCCGGCGTCTCGTAGTCGTCGTTTTCCGGCGGTCCGTCCTGGACCAACCACTCGGCGCCGCTCGCGCCGTCGATCGTGACGGCCACGGCCCCGCCGGTCGCGCTCGCCGGGTCGTCGTGGGCGAGCACCAGGCTCAGGTCGCCGGTCGCGGCGTTCCGGTAGAGGAAGGTAACCGTCGCGTCCGCGACCGACAGCTCGTCGGGCAGGGCCGCGCTGTTGTCGTCGGTCGTATCGAACCCGTAGTACTCCGAAACGGACTGGTCGCTCTCGACCGGAGCCACGGGATGGCGGACTCCCCCCGGTAGCTCGACCCGGAACACCGGCTGGCCCCCGGAGACGGTGACTCCGCCGGGGCTCGAAACCTCGACCGGATCGATGCCCGCGACGTCGATCGTCGGCGCCGCGAGCGAGATGCTCGTATCGCTCTCGATGGTGACGGCGTCGGTGTCGGCGTCACGCTCGATCCCGGACGGCGCCACCCCCACGCTCGATTCGGTCATCGCCCCCTGTCCGTCGGGGTCCGCTTCAGACGCCAGGGCCTCCCGCAGTTCGCGTAGCTCTTCCCCGACGCTGCCCTCGCCCGGAACGCGGATCTCACCCCGGGAGCCGAGGACGTACGTACGCCCGGAGTCGACGTGTTCGAGGTGTACTTCGCCGGCCTCGCCGTCGGGGTCGATCTCCCAGCCGATCTTTTCCAACCCATCGCGACGGTCGGACATCGGATCTACATCGACGGCGTGATACTTAAAACGTCGGGGCAGTGCTCGCGTCTCGCACGGCGTCGCGCGGATATCGCGGCGGACGAGTCCCGGGGCCGGCAACGGACCTGCCCCGCCCCGTCAGAACCGCTCGGCCCGTCCTGCCGCCCGCCAGGGATCGGTCGGCGCCCCCTCCGGAACCCGGACGCTCCGGGACTGAAGCGCCTCCATCCGCCCCCGGAACCGCCACCGGTCGCCGCTCCAGCCGGCAGCCCCGTCGTCGTCCCCGGCCTCGTCGCCCGGGGGCGTTCGCTCGGCGTCGAGGTACGCCTCGACGGCGGCCGCGATCGCCGCCGCCTCCGCCGGCGTCGCGGAGTCGGGAACGTCGAGCTCGCGCGGCACGGTCACGGGTGGACGTCTCGTGGCATGGTCACAGCGGGATGTTCCCGTGCTTGCGGTCGACGCGGTCCCCGCGCTTGTTCCGGAACACCTCGAGGTCGTCGATCAGCCGGACGCGGGTCTCCGCGGGCTCGATCACGGCGTCGAGAAAGCCCTGGTCGGCCGCGCGGTAGGGGTTCGCGAACTCCTCGCGGTACTCCTCGATGAGTTCGTCGCGGCGCCGTTCGGGCTCCTCGGCGGCGTCGATCTCCTCGTCGTACAGCACGTCCACCGCGCCCTGTGGACCCATCACCGCGATCTCCGCGCCCGGCCAGGCGTAGTTGGCGTCCGCGCCGACGTGTTTCGAGGCCATCACGTCGTAGGCGCCCCCGTAAGCCTTCCGCAGGATGACGGTGAGGAGCGGGACGGTCGCCTCGGAGTAGGCATACAGCAGTTTCGCGCCGTGGCGAATGATGCCGCGGTGTTCCTGGTCGGTGCCCGGCATGAATCCGGGCACGTCCACCAGGGTGAGTATCGGGATGTTGAACGCGTCACAGAAGCGCACGAACCGCGCGCCCTTCATCGAGGACTCGATGTCGAGGGTGCCGGCGTTCACCCGGGGCTGGTTGGCCACGACGCCGACCGCGTGGCCGTCCAGCCGGGCGAAGCCGACGACGAGGTTCGCCGCGTGGGCCTCCTGGATCTCGAAGAAGGACTCCCGGTCACAGACCCGATCGATCACCTCCGTCACGTCGTAGGGTTTCCGTGGCTGCTCGGGGACGATGTCGGTGAGACCCTCCGGGCGGCGCTCGGGGTCGTCCTCGGGCCGGAGCCGCGGGGGGTCCTCGACGTTGTTCGCGGGGAGGTACGCGAGGAGTTCCCGGATGGAGTCCAGCGCCTCCTCCTCGGCGTCGGCGGCGACGTGGGCGACGCCGCTCTCGGCGGTGTGGGTGTCGGCGCCGCCGAGTTCCTCGAAGGTCACTTCCTCGCCGGTGACGGTACGAATCACGTCCGGGCCGGTGATGAACATGTGGCTGGTCTCCCGCACCATGAACACGAAGTCCGTGATCGCCGGCGAGTACACCGCCCCGCCCGCGCAGGGGCCCATGATCGCGGAGATCTGGGGGACGACGCCGCTTGCCTGCTGGTTGCGGTGAAACACCTCGCCGTACCCCGCCAGACTGGAGACGCCCTCCTGGATGCGCGCGCCCGCCGAATCGTTCAGGCCGATTATCGGCGCGCCCACCTCCACGGCGCGGTCCATGACCTTGCACACCTTCTCGGCGAACACCTCTCCCAGCGAGCCACCGAACACCGTGAAGTCGTGGGCGAACACGAACACGGTGCGGCCCTCGACCTCGCCGCGCCCGGTGACGACGCCGTCGCCGGGGAACTGTTTTTCCTCCATGTCGAAGGTGTGGGAGCGGTGGGTGCGCAACTGATCGACTTCCCGGAAGGTGTCCTCATCGAGAAAGTACTCCACGCGCTCGCGGGCGGTCAGCTTGCCCCGGTCGTGCTGGGCCTCGATGCGCTCGGCGCCGCCCCCCAGCTCCGCCTTCCGGCGCCGCTCCCGTAGCCCGTCGATGTCGTCCTCGCTCGTCACGCGCGCTCACCCGGGCCGGTCATGGGAAGGGAAAACACGACGCCCGTAAAAAGGATTGCTACCGGAGACGGTGTGACGTGGCCGTCACGCCCGGGCACGAGGGGCCGTCGTGGTCCCGTCGGCGAAGAATTTATAATCCATGCACCGAATGCCTTCGCACATGTCAATGGAGGCAGAGATGGACACCGAGGAGGAACCACAAGGAGACACCACCCTCGCGGCGCTGGCTCACGCGTCAGCCCTCGTCGCCTCGTTTCTCGGACCGCTGTTGTTCCTGATCCTCGCGGATGAGGGTGACGATCTGGTCGAACAGAACGCGAAGAACTCCCTGAACTTCCAGATCATCATGGCGATCGCCTTTGCCATCTCGTTTGCCCTGACGTTCGTGCTGATCGGGCTCCTCCTCCTGCCGCTCGTTGGGATCATCGACTTCATCCTGGTCATCCTGGCGACGATCAAGGCCAACGACGGCGAGGTGTACTCCTACCCGTTCACGCCCAGCATCGTCTAATCGCGCCGCCGCCATTGGTTACCGCATCCCAGTGCAGAGAGCCACGGACGTGTTGCTGTCTCGGAAACACGCCGTCCCGGTTCTTTAGTAGGGGGCATCGTGTATCGGGTATGTCTGTAGACGACGGCGGACACGACACGACGCGGAGACGTGCGCGGAGTGTGGCGCCGAGCAGACGGTCGGGGCGGCCGGCGACAAGAGTCGGGTAGCGGCGGGGGTGCTCGGGATCTTTCTCGGTGGGTTCGGGGCCCACCGGTTCTACATCGGGGACACGAAGATGGGCGTTCTGTACCTCTGTTTCGTCTGGACGTTCATCCCCGGAATCGTCGGCCTGATCGAGGGGATACTCCATCTCACGAACCCGCCGAGTGGGACCGCTGTTACGCGGTCGGGATTCCCTGGAAGGAACAGTCAGTCCGGCTCTGTGCCCGGTGTTCGGGGATCTACCCCGGGATCGCTCTCGGCGTCGCGCTCGTTTCGAGCGGGGCCCTCCCGGTGATGCCGTGGCTCGTCGCCGTCCTCCCGGCGTTCGCGCTTCTCGATTGGGCTCGGAGCCAGTTCACCGCGCGGCGGGGGAGCAACCCCGTCCGGACGGCGACGGGGCTCAGCCTTGGATTCGGTTACGGGATGGGCCTTCTGGGCGTCCTCCGTGGCGACGCTCGGATGGCGGTCGTCGCAGTGGGGATCGGCTACGCGAGTCTCGCCGCGGCGGCGCTGTGGGCGGAGCGTCGGCTGCGGTGAACCCACGACGCGGGAACGCATCGCCTACCCGGGATCGGTCAGCACGTCGAAGTCGAACCGATCGGTCGCGATCAACCCCCCGGCAAGCCCGAGGGTGAGCAACACGGGAATCCAGTTCTCGAAGGCCAGGTTCACCAGCCCCCAGAGGACGACGAAGCTCACCAGGTCGTCGAGCATGAAGGGTCGCTCGTCCAGCCGGGCGATCAGTTCGGTGCGGTCGAAGGCGAGGTCGAACGCGACGGTCGCCACGGTTCCGGACAGCACCCAG
>CAYSJP010000134.1:0-6100 GCA_964431395.1 uncultured Halobacteriales archaeon | reverse complement strand
CAGCCGACAGTATGAGCAGCCCCCGCTCCGTAACCGAGTTCGATCCCGCAAACGATCCGGTCCCGGACGCGGGTCCCTACAGCACCGGCCAGGCGGACAGGGCGCGCCGGGTCGAGGTGACGCTCGCGATCCAGCGGGCTCCGATCGCCTTTTTGAGGAGGCGCGCGGGTAGTGAGTCGAACGTCTCGATCGGGAAGTACATCACGTCGTGGGCGATCGCGTCCTCGCCCACCGAGAGGACGGTCCCCTTGTCCCTGTACGACCAGGTCCGGAGGGGCCGCCCCTCGATCGTCCGGGCGATGTTCTCGGCGGCGACGTCGGCGGCGTCCCAGGCGGCCTGCGCCGTCGGCGGGACGTCGGTGCCGTCGACCTCGATCGCCGCCGAGTCGCCGACGGCGAACACGCGCTCGTCGCTGGTGCGGAAGGTGGCGTCGGCGGTCACGCGGTTGTGGTTCGCGTCGACGCCCGCCCCCTCCAGGGCGTCCTGGCCGGTCACCCCGCCCGCCCACACGAGGACGTCGTGTTCGACCGGATCGCGCCCCTCGAAGTGGACGACCTCGCCGGTCGCCTCGGTGATGGGGTCGTCGGTGAGGATCTCGACCCCGCAGGCCTCCAGCTTTCGGCGGACCCGGCGCCGGAGGTCGGCGTCCCGCCCCGGCATGATGTCCTCCAGGGCCTCGACGAGCGTGATCTCGACCGGCGCGTCGTGGTCGTCGCGGTACTCCGCGACCTCGCCGGCGACCTGCACCCCGGAGATCCCGGCGCCGCCGATCACCACGCGCGCCGGCTCCGACGGCGTGGCCTCCGTGGCCGCGTCACGGACCGCGTCGTGGATGCCGCGGGCGTCGCCGAGTCCTTTGAGCGTGTGGGCGTGTTCCGCCAGCCCCGGGATGCCGTAGAAGGCGGTCGCACTCCCGAGCGCGATCAGGAGGTAGTCGTACGCGATCTCCGAGCCGTCGGCGAGGGTCACGGCCCGCTCCCCGACGTCGACGGCGTCGACGCGGCCCCGGACGAACGCGGTGTCGCTCGATTTGATCTCCTCGACCGGGATGGTGATGGGATCCTCGGCGTCCGGGTCCCGGATGACACGGTGGACCTCGTGGAGAACGAGGTGGTAGTCGTGTTCGGACACCCACGTGATATCGGCGTCCGCGAGCTCGTTTTCCAGTGTCGTGACGGCCCCAGCCCCGGCGTACCCGGCGCCCAGCACGACGACCCGATCAGTCATACCCGAGGCTTGGATCGGATGGATACAAAGCTGTTGGATCGCCAAGCGGCGGTACGATTATTCGTGACGATCCGGGGGCTCGGGGACTGTGACCCCCTCCGGGGTGGCCCCGGGGACTGCGGGCTCCTGCGGAGTCCCTCCCGGGACCGGGGGCTCGACCCGGCCGTCACACCTCGAGGCGCTCGACGAGTTCGCCGCCCTCGGCGTCGATCTTCAGCGCGACGATCCGGACCTCCTCTTCCAGTCCCGATCCCGTGACCTTGGATTTGAGGAGCTCGTCGACCTGGTAGACGCCGACGGCGTCGGTCATCCCGATCTGGACGAGGACCGGCGCGTCCTCGCCGGGCTGGAGGGCGACCCGGTGGATCGCCCGGCTCGACAGGGTGTTGATCCCGCGGCTCCCCTGGTCGTAGGGGATCCGCGACCGGCCACGTTCCATGTCCAGCGCGTCCGCGACCCGGATGACCCCGGCCTCGGTCGTGAGCGGGTCCTCCTCGACGTGGTGACACAGGATCGCGTGGAGCACCTCGGCCTTGACGCGGACCGCCTCCGGCGTCCCGTAGAACTCCGGCAACAGCCGATCGAGAACGTCGGCGGCCAGCGGGATCGAGTAGTAGGGGTGGTCGTCGCGGTGGACGACGTGGCCGATGTCGTGCAGCGTCGCCGCGAGCGCGATGATGACTGACTCGTCCGCCTCCTGCAGGCCCTGATCGGCCGCGCCGTTGAAGTGGACGCCCCCCTCCTTCAGGAGTTCGTACAGGCACAGCGCCCGGTCCCGGACGATCTCGATGTGTTTCGTCCCGTGATCGTTGTACCCCTTCCGTGCGACGGGGTTCACGTTCTGGGCTTCGAGGTAGGCCTCGATCTCCGGGTCCTCGCGAACCGTCTCGAGGACCGCGTTCAGGCGCTCGTCGGGGAACTCGTGGGGGTCGTCCGCGCAGTAGGGGCGGACCCCGTCGTCCGTGTCACGCATAACCGGCTTCAGTTGGACCGGACTGCTGAAAAAGGGTGGGTCGGGCGTGCGGGAACGAGGAACTACCGTGTCGTCGTGACCCGACCGCGTCGCGTCACGCGCCGGCGCCGTGGGTGGCGCGGGGGCGTTAACTCCGGATCTCGATCTCCGTGCCGGTGACCGTGGCGCCGGTCTCGACCGGCAGCCACGCCTCGAGGATGCCGTTGTCGTACTCGGCCTCGATCGCCTCTTCGTCGACGTTTTTCGGGAATCGGAACCGCCGGTGGTAGGTCTTGCGCTGGCCGCGCGCCTCGTTCTCGCTTTCGGCTGCGATGTTGAGGACGCCGTCCTCCCACGTGACGGTGATCTCCTCGGGATCGAACCCCGGCATCTCGACGCTCAACACGAACTCGCCGTCCTCCTCGTACAGTTCGTAGTCGTTGCTACTGGTCTCGAACAGTCGACTCGGGAAGTCGAGTCCCTGTACCCAAGACGTTCCTGGCGTCGTCGGCAGTGCCATTTCTGGTCACCCCGATTACGGTTAGATGTATGCGTGCGGTTCTATAAAAACATTTCGTTCGCCGGATCCGGCGTTCGGGAGGCGTTCGACCGTATCGACGTCCCTCCCGGTGTGGATCGACGGCCCGCAGTCGACGGTGTGGCTACCCGCCTCGCGGAGCCGCGCTGCGGGCGGTCGGACCGGTAATTGCCTACACTAATCATTATCAGCGTACGATCCGGCCCATCGGATCGGTTCCCCGGCCGCCGAACCGCATCGGCGTCGGCAACTCCGTCACACAGGACCGGCAGTACCGGTAGCCGAGCTCGTTCTCCGCCGCGCACGCCGGGCACTCGACGACCCCCTCAGCGGGGTCGACCAGGTCGCGTTCGGAGCCGGACGCCGGCACCGCGCCCCGCGAGCCTCGCTTGCCGTGGCGGTACGCGAACCCGACTGCCAGCAGGTGCACCGCGAACAGCCCGATCAACAGGCCGAGCTGCCACTGCTCGGTGATCATGGCTACCCGTGTGTAGGCACTCGCGGAAAAAAATTCTGTCGTCGGTTCCCCGCGTGGGCGGCCGCGACTCGGCATCGCGATGGACGAGTTCGCGCGGGAGGCGGTCGTCCGGAGAACATGCGGGCACGTGATCGCACAGCCCCGAGTAGCGATGGAGCGTCCGTATTCCGTCGGTCGTGACTCGGTGAGGATGCTCGTCACACCGACAGCGTGGTCTCGAACCAGAACGACACGGATTTTTGCTCGGTGAGATTCAGGCCCTCGGAGTTCGGCGTGCCCGCGTACGTCTCCTCGCCGTCGAACTGTACGGCCCGCCCGGACGGACTCGAGACCGTCTCCGGGGAGTTCACGAGGAACATCGTGTTGTCACCGACCTGATCCTCGACGCGACCGTACCTGATCTCCTCGAACGACCACTTCGACACCAGGCTGTCTTCGGCCGCGGCTTCGCCCTCTGCTAGCGCCCCTGCCTGGTCCCCTGAGAGCACCGTGTCGTAGATCGCAACCTCGTCGAGACCGCCCTCGTACAGTTCTTGAACCGGGTTGCTGAGGGATGCAGCGAGCCCGAACGGAGTGCCGGCGGGCTCGAGTTCCCCCGCTGGAGTGGACTGTTCGACCACCGACTCCCCGTCGATGTACCCCCGGATCCCGTCGCCCGCGTCGTAGGTGGCGACACAGTGGTGCCACTCACCGTCGTCGTACATCCCCTCCCAGTCGAACACGGCAGCCTGGTAGCCGTCGGCTTCCCGGGTGAAGTACACCATCTGTGCGTTGCCGCCACCGACCAGTTGCAGTGGCGTGAAATGTCCGCTGTGACGGACGACCGATCGTCCCGCCACGTCGTCGGCGACGTCGAAGTCGGCGAACGCAGGTGCCGGCGTCTCCGGACCGATACGCACGGTCCGGGTCTTCTCGACGTCGTAGGTCTCCTCCCCACAACTGTACGTGACGTTCGCCGTCACGTCGAACTCCTCGCGGACCTGTGGGACCGACACGTTCCACGTGATGTCCCGGGACTCCTGGGGTTCTAACGTGTCGAAACTGGTGCCGCTGGCCGGTTCGACCGTCCAGTCGCCCTCGGGCACGTCGAGTTCGACGCTGCCCGACTCGAGCGTCGCGTCGATGTACGGGTTCGTGACGCTTCCAGCCATCGTCTCCGACCCCGGCGAGATGACCACCGCGCCGTTCCTCACATCGTCGAAGGAAACGAGCGGATTCGCCGGCTCCGGGATGTTGCACCCCCCCGGCGTCGCGGTCGGCGTCACGGTGGGAGTCGCAGTGCCCGTCTCGGTCGGTGTCTCCGTGTCAGTCCCGGTGGTCGTCCCGACGGTCGACTGATCGTCCGTGTCGGTCGGAGTCCCGGTGCCGTCGCCACTACCGCCACATCCCGCGAACGCGGTGACGCCCAGCGCACCCAGTACTCCTAACAGCCGCCGTCTGTTCGTCTCCGTGGCCGAACTGTTCCCCCGTTCCTCGTCCATGCCGGAGATATGCGATCAAAGAATCATATAGTTGATGGCGTAGCTACAGCGATCAACGACCACTGCACACGAGTAGTCACGTCGTTCATACTGTTGGCTGTAACTGCGTGGAGATATTCGCCACCCCGGGGTGGCGAAATCCCTCACGGACTTACAGCCGACAGTATCAGGATCGGCGGACCAAGACGCTCGGAGTTCGCCAGTCCCGCTCCCCTATGTAGATGAATATATATAACATATAAATCGCTTTTTAGCTGGAACGACTGGTTTGAGTACCATGTCAACAGGTGGTGGGATTCGTGTGGATTTCGTGTGCGTTCACAATGCCGGGCGCAGTCAGATGGCGGCGGCCTTCGCCCGACGCGAACGCGAGGACCGTGATCTCGAGCAGGTCGTCAAAATCAACTCCGCAGGCACGAATCCGGCCGATCACATCGCCGGGGAGGTCGTCGAAGCGATGGCCGAGGTGGACATCGATCTCTCGGATGAGTCCCCGAGGTACGTCGTCCTGGATTCGCTCAAGCGAAGCCACTTTCTCGTCACGATGGGCTGTTCGATCACGGAGTTCAATCCGGATCACTACGGGGTCGAGTCCCGGGAGTGGGAGTTGACGGACCCCGAAGGCAAGGACATGGAGACCGTTCGTGACGTGCGAGACGAGATCGAGGCCCGCGTCGAAGCGCTCTTCGACGAGATCGAGGCGACCGCGAACGAACGGGCTACGAAAAAGACCCTCTCACAGCGAGTCAAAACGGCCGTCAGAGACGCCTTCTCGTTTTGATCTGAGACGTCGCACGCTTATCGCTGTGGCGACTGAACCGTCGCTCGTCGGGGAGACGCACCCAAAAGGCCTATATTGGACTCTGGTAAATACACGTGTATGTCCGTGGCACTGACACCGTTGCAGATTCCGACACCCGGGGGACTGGAACTCGCGGTCATCCTACTGATCGCGATCCTGTTGTTCGGCGCACAGAAAATTCCGAAGCTCGCCCGCTCGACCGGCCAGGCGATGGGCGAGTTCAGGCGCGGCCGCGAGGAAATCGAGCAGGAACTCGAGGAACTCGAGGAGGGGGAAGAACCACTCAACCCAGGTACGTCCGCGACGGGCGGCCAGCAGACCGAGTCCAGCGCGGGGCAGTCCCAGCCAACAGGGAGCACCGCCGACACCACGTCCGTCGACCAGGGCACCGAAGACGAAGCATAAAAGCCCCCGCGAGCGGTTTTTTCTCGCGAGGGCGTGTGGCCTAGCGGACAGGGCGAAGGGTTCCTAACCCTTCGATCCCGGGTTCGAATCCCGGCACGCCCGTGGAGCGAACGAAGTGAGCGAACCGGAACCGGATTCGAACCCCTCCGAACCCGTCGCGTCGACGACCCGCCACCCAACGGCGGTCCCGTCCGACTGTTTATCAGTGGTGACGGA
>CAYSJP010000133.1:1657-6145 GCA_964431395.1 uncultured Halobacteriales archaeon | reverse complement strand
CCGAACCCGAACACCGGCTTGAGCGTCTCCGCGTCGAGAAAGGCCTCGAACGCGGCGGCCGGATCGTCGGCGCTGAAGGAGTCGTCGACGATTTCCTCGATGGGAATCTCGCCTCGTTCCATCAGGCGAAGCGCCTGCTCGAAGTTCCGCCACACCGAGCCGTAGGAGGTGTTGAGGTCGATTTCGCCGCGCACGAGCGGCGTCATGAACAGTTCGCTCGGCTCGCCCGGGAGGCCGACCGCGACGATCTGTCCGCCCTTCCGGACCGCGTCGGCGGCCATCTCGACGCCGCTCCTGTGGCCGGTCGTGTCGAAGACGACGTCGAACCCGATGCCGTCGGTGGCCGTCTCGACCACGTCCGCGAGGTCGGTTTCGTCGGTGGTGACGGTCTCGATCCCCAGCGACTCCACGAGCGGGAGCCGGTAGCGCTCGTCCTTCGCCAGTCCCGAGACGATCACGTTCGCCCCTAGCGTGTCCGCCACGACCGCCGTCAGGACGCCGATCGGGCCGGGACCCTCCACCAGGACGGTGTCGCCGGGCGTGGTTTCGGACTGATCGAGGACGGCCCGCGTCGCGATGCTGGTCGGCTCGGTGAGCGCGGCGTGATCGAGCGGGACGCCCTCGGGCACCGCGTGGAGGTGTTCGGCCCCGACCGTCACGAACTCGGTGTAGGCGCCGTCGCGGTGCATCCCGGTTATCGAGAAGTTCCGACAGACGTTGGACTGGCCGTTTCGGCACTGGAAGCAGTGGCCACAGTCGTGGACGGGCTCCTCGACCACCTTCCCGCCCTCGGCGAACTCCGTCACCTCCGCGCCGACCTCGACGACCTCGCCCGCGTACTCGTGGCCCATGATCCGGGGCATCGGGATCCACTCGTACCCTCCCTCGTAGCGGTAGGCGTGCGCGTCGCTGCCACAGAGCCCGGCGGTGTCGACGCGCAGGAGGACCTCGTCGGCCGCCGGCTCCGGTTTCTCGCGCTCCTGGGTCTCGACGGTTTCGGGCCCGGTCTGGACGATCGCCTTCATACTCCCGGTCATCGTCGGGTGTGAAAGTAAGTGTTGGCGTTCGGGAACGCCCGCTGGCGGGTCCTCCGACCGACGGTTGCCCGCCGTGTTCGGGGCTTCCCGGTGGAGTTATTGTCCGCGCCGCAGTCATCGCCCGTATGTCACTCGAGATAACGAAGATCGAGAGCCTGGAGTTCAGCTACGACATCCCCGACCTCGGGACGGACGAGCACGCCTTCAATCTCGTGTACGACCCCGGGGAGACGACGGGCCGGAAGCTGTTCGCGATCCGGATCCACACCGACGCGGGCATCACGGGCGAGTACGTGGGTGGCAACTCCCCGGGGGCCGCCCAGATCAACACCTTCGCGGACTACCTCGTCGGGAAGGACCCCCTCAGACGGGAGCGCCACTGGTCGGAGGTGAAGCGCGCGCTCCGGAAGTACGACCGCATGGGTATCGGGCCGGTCGACATCGCCCTGTGGGATCTCGCCGGCAAGCACTACGACGCCCCGATCCACGAACTCCTGGGGACGTACCGTGAGCGCATCCCCGCCTACGCGTCGACCTACCACGGCGACGAGAACGGCGGGCTCGACTCCCCGGAGGCGTTCGCCGACTTTGCGGAGGAGTGCTTGGAGATGGGCTACGGCGGGTTCAAGATCCACGGCTGGGGCGGCGGTGACGCCTCCCGCAACGTCGACCGCGAGGTCGAGACGGTCCGTGCCGTCGGCGAGCGCGTCGGCGACGAGATGGATCTCATGTGTGATCCCGCCTGCGAGTACGAGACGTTCGCGGACGCGCTGAAGGTCGGTCGGGCCTGTGACGAGCACGACTACTTCTGGTACGAGGACCCCTACCGGGACGGCGGGATCTCCCAGCACGCCCACGCCAAACTCCGGGAGCTGATCGACACGCCCCTGTTGCAGACCGAGCACGTCCGCGGGCTCGAGCCCAAGACGGACTTCATCGACGCGGCGGCGACGGACTTCGTCCGGGCGGACCCGGAGTACGACGGGGGCATCACCGGCGCCATGAAGACCGCCCAGGTCGCCGAGGCACACGGACTGGACGTGGAGTTTCACGCCCCCGGGCCCGCACAGCGCCACTGCATCGCCGCGACGCGCAACACCAACTACTACGAACTCGCCCTGGTACACCCCGACGCCCCGAACACCCAGCCGCCCGTCTACGAGGGGGAGTACTCGGACATGATCGACACGATCGACGACGACGGCACCGTCGGCGTGCCCGATGGCCCCGGCCTCGGCGTCGAGTACGACTGGGAGTTCATCCGGGACAGCGGTACCGGCAGCATCCACGTCTACGAATAGCGGCGTGTCGACGCGGACGGGCCGGATCCGCGAGGGCCCCTACAGTTCGACCCGCCGGCCCGTCTCGGCGGACTCGTAGATCGCGTCCATCGCGCGCGCATCGGTGAGGCCGTCCTGCCCGTCGGGGTCCGGCTCCGTTCCGGTGAGAACGCAGTTCGCGAAGTACTCGAACTCCTCGTCGATGCCGCTGACGTCGCCGCCGGACAGCGACATCGTCATGTCCTCGCGCTCCACGTGGAACGTCCGCTCGACCTCGGGGAAGAAGGCCGGGTCGATCTCGACTTTCCCCTCCGTCCCGACGATCGTGAGCTGGTCGTCCAGGGTCGCCCCGTAGCTGGAGGCGAAGGCCGCGCTCGTCCGCCCGGGGAACGACAGCTGGAAGCTAACGTGCTCCTCGACGCCGGCGTAGCGCTCGTCGGAGGTCTTCGTCTCCGCCGACACGGAAACGGGGTCCTCGTCGATCAGAAAGCGCAGCGTGTTCAGGGGGTAGATCCCCAGATCGACGAGCGTGCCGCCGCCGGCCATCTCCGGATCGAGGCGCCACTGGTCGGTGTCGGCGTCCCTCCCCAGCAGCGTGATCGAGAAGTCGCCGATCGCGTACACCGGCTCCCCGATCAGGCCGTCCCCGATGAGGGTCCGCAGCCGCCGGATCGCCGGCTCGGCCTGCTGGCGGTAGGCCGTCATCAGGGTAACGCCGGCGTCCTCGCAGGCCGCGATCAGCCGTTCGGTCCGCTCCGTGTCTATCTCCAGCGGTTTCTCACAGAGGACGTCCTTGCCCAGATCCGCGGCCGCCCGGACGTGTTCGAGGTGGGTCGCGTTCGGGGTGCACACGTAGACGGCGTCGTAGGCGTCGGTCGCCACGCCGTCGTGGAACTCCTCGTAGGTGAGCGTCGCCTCGGCGTCGTACTCCGTCGCGAACTGGTCGGCCTTCGCGGGATCGCTGCTGACGACGGCGCTGGTCTCACACAACTCCCCCCGCGCGATTGAGGGGAGGGCGAACTCATCGGCGAACCAGCCACAGCCGACGACGGCGTACCGGACCCGTCCCTCCCCGGCCGTCTCCCAGTCGCGCTCGGCGAACTCCTCGAAGTACGATTCTAGCTCCATGTCACTCGTTGAGGTCCCCTTCCGCCCAGAACGCCTCGCCGGGCTGGGTCTGGAAGATCGCCCGCCGGAGCAGATCGATCGACTTCTCGATCCCCTCCCGGGTGCCCGTCAGCGAGTCCTCGTGTTCGACCGACAGCGCGCCGTCGTACCCCGCCATGCGGAGCTCGCTCACGATCTCCTTCCAGGCTTGCTCGTCGTGCCCGTAGCCGATCGTCCGGAACAGCCACGACCGCTCGGGCTCTTTCGTGTACAGCGTCGGGTCCTGGACGCCCTTCAGCTTCGACACGGGCTCGTACAGCTTCGAGTCCTTCGCGTGGAAGTGGTGGATCGCGTCGTGTTCCCCGAGATACCGGATCGTCTCGGGGATGTCGATCCCGTGCCAGAACAGCTGGGAGGGGTCGAGGTTCGCGCCGATGTACTCGTTGGTCTCCTCGCGGAGATCGATCAGCCCGGTCGGCTCGTAGATCATCATGTTCGGATGCATCTCGATGCCGACCTTCACGTCGTGATTGGCGGCGTGCTCGGCGAGGTCCTGCCAGTACGGCACAGTTACGTCCTCCCACTGCCACTGCCAGGCCTCGTTGTGTTCGGAGGGCCACGGCGCCGTGATCCAGTTGGGTACCTCGTCGTTCGGGCCGCCGGCGGGCAGCCCCGAGAACGCGTTCACGACGTCGATGTCCATCTGATCGGCCAGCCTGATCGACTCCCGGAGGTCGCGGTCGGACTGTTCGGCCTTCTCCTCGTCCGGATGCAGCGGGTTGTCGTGTGTCGACAGCGAGCTGATGTAGAACCCGTGCTCGTCGATCGTGTCCAGCAGTTCGGCCTGCTTGTCCGGGTTGTCGAGGTACTCCTCCCGCGGCAGAAAGTCCTGCCCCAGCACGCCCCCCGACCCGAGTTCGACCGCCTCCGCACCGAGTTCGCTCAGGTATTCCAGTACTTCCTCGAGTTCTTGCCCCCCGAAGGGGACCACGTTGACTCCTATCTCCATGGCTGCTTGCTGGGATTCTCGGCTGTATGTGTTAATTGTTCGGGTCGTTCGCGCG
>CAYSJP010000133.1:0-1557 GCA_964431395.1 uncultured Halobacteriales archaeon | reverse complement strand
CGGGTCGTTCGCGCGGTCGAGGCACCCGGGCGAGTGCTGGCGTGGTCTCCCGGTCGTTCCTGCCGGCCGGACGGGAAAGCGCCGGTCGCGAGCACCCTCGAACTCCGAAAACCGGGACGAGAACGCCCGAGAGCGTCAGTCCTCCGTCAGACGGACGGGGGTACGCTTTTGTGGTCGTGCGCGCTACCGGACCCCATGACCAGCCTCTCCGAGGCGTACGGGGCACGCGGGAGTAGTGCCCGGAAGCGACTGCTCGCGGGGACGGCGCTGTTCCTGTTGGGTGCGCTCATGATCGTCGTCGGGATCGTGATCGGCTCGACGGACGTCCTGGCGGCGTACGACGTCGGAACGTTCGAGGCCCGGGAGATGGCGGGAACCCTCGGCGGACTCGGCGTACCTGCCGTCTTCGTCGGCGTGTTCACCGTTCTCCCGGCGAGCCGGGGAAAGCGCGCGGCGGCGGCGATCGGTGCCGCCATCGCCATCGTCGGGGTCGTCCTCTTTCTGTATGCCTACCCCGAACAGTGGTCGCGGGCATACGGCTCGCCCGAGACCAACCTCACGCTCCCGGTCGCGACGGTGTACGTCGCCGGCGTCTTCACGACGTTCTGGGCCCTGTTCACCGCGATCGTGAACGTGAAAGCCCGGAGTCCCGGCGGGAACGTCACCCTCCAGCGGATCATCCGCCGCGCGGCGGGGTCGCCGAACGCGGGGAGCCACCGGCCCGGGAGCAAGCCGAGCGGTCCGAGAGGCGGGAGCGTCGGCGTCGCCGGCGGCCTGGGCAAGGACACGGCCACCACCACGGAGCCCGGAACCGCGAGCGACGGGGGAACCGAGGCCGAACGGCTCCGGACGCCGGAGCCGGGCACCGACACGTCCGGCGCCGGCGCTGGAACGACCGAACGGGGGAGCGACTCGACCGGCGGCCCGCGGGGGTCGACGGATTCGACGACCCCGCCCGGCGTCGGGGGAACGACCGGAGGGTCCGACGCCGAGCCGGACCGGTACTGTGGAAACTGTGCACACTTCCAGTACGTCCGCGCCGAGGCCGGCATGCGACCCTACTGTGGCTTTCACGACGAACTCATGGACGACATGGAGGCCTGCGAATCCTGGGAGGCGAACACGCCCTCCGGCGAGACGTACGGTCTCGACTGACCTGGCTACCGTGTCGGACGAAACACCCCAGTAACCGGCCGTCTCACAATGACTGTTGTAGCGTTTTGCCGCTCCGACCGCCCGCCGTCGGGCGGTCGATACGGCAATTGCCTACAACGGTCATCATCAGGCGGGCGAGACGGCGTCGGCAGCGTCCAGCAGTTCCTTGTAGCGGTTCCGGATCGTCACCTCGCTCACGTCGGTGACCTCCGACACCTGGCTCTGTGTGACCTTCTCGTTGGTGAGGAGGGCAGCGGCGTAGATGGAGGCCGCGGCGAGGCCCACCGGCGACTTGCCGGAGTGGACGCCGTCGCTCTTGGCGGATTCGAGCAGTTCGCGGGCCTGGCGCTCGGCCTCCTCCGAGAGGTCCAGGTCCGAGGTGAACCGCGGCAGGTAGCTCAC
>CAYSJP010000132.1:0-6183 GCA_964431395.1 uncultured Halobacteriales archaeon | reverse complement strand
TAGTGTAGCGTGTTACCGCTCCGACCGCCCGCAGTCGGGCGGTCGATACGATAATTGCCTACACTAGTCATTATCAGTTGTCCTCGACCGCATCGATGACCATCGCGGCGGCGACGACCGTCTCCTTGGGAACGTCGCTCGCGTCCTCGATGCTGATGTCGTAGGTGTCCTTCAACGAGATCTGTCCGGAGATGTCGCCGACGTGATCCCCATCGAGGTCCGTGATATCGTACTCGTGGGGGAAGATCATGCCCCCGAACGGGAGCAGCTGTCGGGCGAACGTCACAGCCGCACCACGGGAGTTGATCTCCGCCATCTTTGCCTCGGTTTTGGCGTCGCGGATCTTCCAGGTGTCCTGAAAGGCGTCGAACTCGTTGTCGAGGATCGCGAGTTCCTCGCCGGTCCGTGCGTCCTTGAGCACGTAGTTGGAGGCGACGTCGCTCATACTCCGAGCCTTGACGGTGAACACCTCGTTTCCGTCGGCGTCGACGAACGGGAACTCCTCTTTCAGCTTGAGCATCTTCTGTTTCCCACGGACGACGACGTTTCCGTCGGGATCTTCGGCGCGGTACTTGTTCCGGAACGGGGACTGTACGACGGTGTACTCGTCCCTGCTGAGATCGACACCACTGATGCCGCTTGTCTCGGTCGTTGACATCGTAAGTAGTCCCTCGACCGATAGCCACGTATAATGGCCCGGAGTGTCTCACGCGGGGAGACGGGGCACTCATGATCGTAACGGTCGAGGCACGAGGCCGGCGCGACGGTCGTCTCGCTCGTGGCGATCGCCGGGCCGGTCGGTTCGATCGGAGCGACCGTCACGCCGGCGTCATAATGACTAGTAGCCTGTCATAGAATCAATCACACACGATGTTTTCACGCTCCATCGGACGAATATCACGGTATAACGGACCGCGTAGTGATCGAGCCAGTCGTATCAATCATAGAGACAGTAGAAATCGGAGTGACCGATGTAGAGGATGCATCAGCCTGATATCGTCGTGACGCGAGCTGTGTCGGCCCCATCTCGGAGTGACGATGGGTTCAGCAAATCACTGAAATGAGTGTTTGAGTCATCACAACTAAAATGCGGATCGCTCTTCAAATCGGCCGTATGAACCGTCGTTCAGTTCTTCGCCTTGGTGGGGTCGCCGCCATGGGGTCATTGGCGGGCTGTGCTGCCCTCGCAAGTGGTCCGCCTGACGTGGACCCGAACACGGGACTTGGCCAAAACCCTGCTAGTGCGCTTGATTCGGTTCCGGTATTCCTCGCAGGGGAACCCAGTGCTCTCCCGGATGTGCCGATGCGCGTGGACTCGCTTGGTGATGCTAGAGTCGCGCTCGCGACTCCGGACGCTCCACTTCCACCGCTCGCGGAGGCGTTCAGAAACGATACGACCGTCGCGTTCGCCGGAAACAACGCACCCGGCGCGCTCGCATCGCTGCTGGCGTTCGTTAGTGATGGCTTTCATTACGGTATCGAGACGGTTGTGGGCAAATCGGTCAAGACGACGGTCGCGGTGCCCAATCGTGACACCGTCGACACATATCAGTTCGTTCATGAGAGTGGGTGGGACGATCCCACCCTCGATCCGGTCGGGTGGACGCTCGACGGTCGACTCCCCGACTGTGAGACGTTCGTCCCGGAGTCCGCGAGCGACGAGCAGTACGCGCGGGTGGGGTCGGCATGGCTCGTCGGCCGGCTCGCTTCGGGGGAGACATATGCCGCCCGGACGGTCGGACGCCGCCACACGAGCCCGGATGCCCGGCGGCTCCGCCTGCGGACCACGGTTCACGCCGCCGCGAACGAGGGGTTTGCGATCGACGAAGCCCGCCGCGTCGCGGACTTTCCCAACGACGAGTCCCTACTGGATTCGTTCCCGAATCCCCACGAGCGAGACGGCGTGGCGGTTGCGAACTACTCGGACCTGATCGAGAACCGCCTTGAGGTTTCCATCTCGCCAGCGACCGACCGAACGGAGAGGGGACTCACCGGATGTTGTGGCCTCACGACCGGCGGCGCCTATGCCTACGACCATCGGACGCGGTGGGTGTACACGAATAACGGCTTGGTCGGTTCTAAGAGCCATTACGGCGGTGGGACGGGCCGCGGGGAGTGGCACATCCGAACGTAAAGCTGCAATCGAAGCCACCAGCAACTACTACACCATCTACGACACACTGAACGAGCACCTCGATGTCGTGGTTGCTGATCCGAGTCAGACCGAGGCGCTTGGTGTCGTTGAGGCGAAAACGGACCGCTTAGACGCGAAGCCCCGCGGCGGCGCTCAGTGGCGGGCCAGCGGTCGCGTCGGGCGGTCGATACGGTAATTATCTACACGAGTCAGTATCATTCGATCATGAGGTCGCCATCGACCGGGAAGGAACAGGGGACCCCGGTGCTCGAAGCCTCGTCGGACCCGGCCCGTCGTGCCTCCGACATCAGTACGCTCTGGGTGTCGACGACGCGTTCGTCCTCGGAGGGATGACGCTGGTCGTAGCTTCCGTCGGGGTTCATCACCCAGCGCCGGCGGTTGTCGGCGAGCAGGAGTTCGAGGTTGAACTTCAGCTGTCGGCGTATTTCGGAGTCCTCGACGGGCGTGACCGCTTCGACGCGGTTGTCGAGGTTCCGCGTCATCCAGTCGGCGCTTCCGAGGTAGTACTCCGGATCGCCGCCGTTCTCGAAGTAGTAGATGCGGGAGTGTTCGAGAAACGGTCCGACGAGCGAGTGGACCGCGACGTTCTCGCTCACGTTCTCGACGCCGGGGCGGAGCCTGCAGATGTCACGCACGATGAGGTCGATGTCGACGCCGGCCATGGACGCCCGGTACAGTTCCTCGACGATCGCCGGGTCCTCGAGTCCGTTCACCTTCACGACGATCCGCGCCGGGCGGTCGGCCTGGGCGTGCTGTGCTTCCCGGCGGATGTAACGAGTGAACTCCGAGCGCATCGTCACCGGCGCGACGAGCAGTTTCCGGAACTGTTCGTCGAACCCGGGGCCGGTGAAGGAGTTGAACAGGGTCACGAGATCCTGACCGACGTCGCGGTCGGCGGTCAGGAGTCCGAGGTCGACGTACCGCTTGGCCGTCTCGGAGTGGTAGTTGCCGGTTCCGACGTGGGAGTACAGGGTGACGGAGTCGCCGGACTCCCGGACGACCAGTGCCGTCTTCGTGTGGGTTTTCAGGCCGATGGTGCCGTAGGCGACGTGGATCCCGTTTTCCTCCAGACGCCTGACCCACTCGAGGTTGTTCTGCTCGTCGAACCGTGCCTTCAGTTCGACCATCACCGCGACCTGCTTGCCGTTCTCGGCGGCGTCGATGAGCGTCTGAATGATCCCGGAGTCGCTCGCCGTGCGGTAGATGGCCGCCTTCACCGCGAGGACGTCGGGGTCGGTCGCGGCCTCCGACAGGAACCGCTGGACCGTCTCGTCGAAGTCGTGGTAGGGGTGATGCAGCAGGATGTCGTCCTCGTCGATAACGTCGAACACGTCGTGACGTGTCTCGGAATCCCCGGGCGCTTCGAGGGGGGGCGACGGGTCGTGCTGCAAGCGCGGGTGTGGCTGTGGCGTCCAGGGATCGCGTTTCAGTTCCGGGCGGTCGAGATCCGTCAGCGACATGAACTCGCGATAGTCGAGCGGTCCCTCGAGGTCGTAGATCTCGCGATCGTCGAGACTGAGCTGGTCCTTGAGCGTGCTCCGGATGCGCGGATCCGCGTCGGCCTCGATCTCGACCCGGACGACGCTGGCGAAGCGGCGCTGTTCGAGCACCTCCTCGATCATCTCGATGAGGTCCTCGGCGATCTCCTCGTCACGACGGACTTCGGCGTTGCGGGTCAGCCTGAACAGCGCCGTGTCGATGATCTCGACGTTCGGAAACAACAGATCGAGGTTCGCGCGGACGATCTCCTCGACGAGTACGTACCGTGGTCCGTCGTCGATCGGGACCAGCCGCGGCCGGTTCGGGGGGATCTTGATACGGGTGAACGTCGGTTCGTCCGCCTCCGGGACGCAGGTCAGAACCGCGAGCGACAACGAGAGGTTGGAAATGAACGGAAACGGGTGGGCGGGGTCGAAGGAGAGCGGCGTCAGCGTCGGTCGCACGGAGTTCTCGAAGTACTCCCGCATGGCCGTCTGCTCGTCGTCGGTCAGGTCGGCGTAGTCGACGACGTGGATGCCCGCCTCGGCCAGCGCCGGGCGGAGCGTGGTCCGGTAGCACTCGCTTTGGCGTTCGAGGATCGGGGCGAGTTCCCCGTGGACCTCGCGCCACTGCTGTTTGGGCGTCCGGCCGTCGGCCGTTGTCTCGGTTACGCCCGCCTGGATCTGCTGTTTCAGCCCGCCGATCCGTTTCATCACGAACTCGTCTAGGTTTTTCGTGGCGATGGAGAGAAACCGGACCCGTTCCAGGAGCGCGTTCCGCCCGTCGATCGCCTCCTCGAGGACGCGGCTCTGGAAGGCGAGTTCGCTCAGTTCCCGGTTCAGGTACAGCGAGGGATCCTCCAAGTCGACGCCGTCAGGGTCGTAGGCGGGGACGTCGACCGGGTCCTCGAAGCTCATCGGACGGGCTCACACAACCGCGGGTCGACGATCGACTTCGACGCCCGGTCCACGTGGGTCCGCGGCGGATCGACGGTGACGAACTCCTCTTCGGACCAGCGGTACGCGGTGAGTCGGCCGCCGTGGACACAGCCCGTGTCCAGCCCGACGGCCCAGTCGGTCGCGAACGACTCCGAGAGAACCGTGTGTCCGAAGAAGACACGCGGCGCCTCCCGCCGGGTTTCGAACCAGTACGGCCGGTCGTAACTGCCGCCGGAGACGAGCGAACGCATCGTCAGCAACTCCTCGCGCGAGTGCCCGGAGATCGGCTTTCGCGGATCGATGCCGCCGTGAACCACGAGCGAGCCGTCCCAGTGGATCGCCACGGGCAGCGATTCGAGAAAGGAGACGTCCTCGGAGGTGAGCGAGGGGAGCTGTTTGCGGCCGTCGATGAGTTTCTGTTCGTTGTTGCCGCGGACGCTGAGAAAGTTCTCCCTGTCACGCACGATGTCGATAACGCCCTTGCTGTCGGGGCCCTTTCGCACGAGGTCGCCGACGAACACGACCAGGTCGTCGTCCGTCGGGCCGATGACGTCGATGAGCCGATCGAGCGTCCGTCGACAGCCATGAACGTCGCCGACCACGTAGATGTCGTTCCACTCGTCGGCCCGGACACCGACCGACGGGATGTCAGTCCTTTCGAGGCGGGTTCGATCGATGGACATGTGTTGGTGAGAACGGTCGATACCGACTGGTAGCGGGGGAAACGTTAGTGAGTTTCTATGAAGAATATATATGCATATATACCGCCCGGAGTCGCTGGACGTGCTCTCCACCGCGGCGGGGGTCGAGTGCCCGGGGCTCGGGGACGGTCCGGCGACGACCCCGGCAGTGGCGCCGACGGACCCACGGCGGTGCCACCGACGGGCGTCATAATGACTCGTGTAGGCAATTACCGTATCGACCGCCCGACTGCGGACGGTCGGAGCGGTAATCGGCTACACGAGTCATTATCAGACGATCAATCGGAGGTTGACCACGGTCACGCCGAGTCCCACGACGGTCATGCCGATCGGGGGTGCGTAGTACAGGAGCCGGTCCCGGCGTTTGAGTCCGCTCCAGGTGACGGAGATCCCGATCCCGAACACGGCCAGCTTCAGTGCGACGAGTCCGATCGGGCCGACGGTCACGAGCGCCCACCGGACGACCGGGTTGGCCTCTCCGAGCCCCGGAATCCCGTACACGAGGAGGATCGTCGTGATCACGTCCCCGCCACCGTAGGTCAGGGCGGCCAGCCCCCAGAGGACGTACAGTTCAGTCGACTCTCGTCGTTCCCACCGATACCACTCCCGTGCTTGACTCATGAAACAACGGTTCGGGTATCGCTACGGGGGCCCCAGGTATTAAAGCTGGCAAGGGGAGATACTCCGGTCGCCGCTCGGAGTTCGCCTCCGACGGCCGAGCCAGGGGTGGGGTCCGGGTTCGGCGACCGCCGGAGTCCCCCGACGTTCCGGCGGAGCCACACGGCGCGACGCGCTCATAATGACTGTTGTAGCGTTTTACCGGTCCGACCGCCCGACAGCGGGCGGTCGATACGGTAATTGCCTACAACAGTCATTATCACTCGTCCTGGAACGCCGAGATGACGCCGTC
>CAYSJP010000131.1:0-6273 GCA_964431395.1 uncultured Halobacteriales archaeon | reverse complement strand
AAAGCCGTCTTCACACAGCGCCGGAAGACGACGCGCAACGCCATCAGGAACACTACCCACATCTCGGGGATCGAGGACGCGAGTGCGGTCGTCGACGCGGCCGACGAGGAGTTGCTCGCCGCCCGTCCGGGGACGCTCGCGCCCGAGCAGTTCGCGACGCTTGCGCGTGTCGCGCTGGAAGCGGCCGGGGACCGACCGGCCGGGGCCACGGGGGACCCCTAAGCGAACCATGGCAACGACGCCAACGGCGACGAACGCGAGCGATCTCGGCCTGTTCGACACCCACTTTCCCGGGGTCACGCCGTTCGAGAAGCTGCTGATCACGGTCGGCCTGGTCGGCACCCTCGTGGCGGGGCTCTGGCTGGCGCGGTTCTTCAGGCTGCGGGTCGACGCCACGGGGCGCGAACGGGTCGTCAACGCGCTGTTCACGCTCGCGGTGGCGATGCTGACGGTGTCGGTCGGGCTGGGCGTCCTCCTGGTGTGGGGGACCGAACTGGGTCGGCTCGACGCCTTCGGGTTCCTGAGTTTCGAGGATCCGGTGAGCGTCGCGATCCGGACGATCCTGACGGTGCTCATCGGCATCGGCGTGTACGTCTTCACCGGGTACGTCAAGACGTTCATTTACGATCTGACGGAGGACACGGAGTCGCTCACCAGACACCAGACCGAGTTGCTGTTTCGGTCGACGCAGGTGGCCCTGTACGTACTCGCGACGCTGACGGTGCTGAGCATCTGGGAGATCAACCTCGGCGGGTTGCTCGTCGGCGCCGGGTTCCTCGGGATCGTGGTGGGGCTGGCGGCGCGCCAGACGCTCGGCTCCCTGATCGCCGGGTTCGTCTTGATGTTCGCGCGGCCCTTCGAGATCGGCGACTGGGTACAGATCGGCGACCGGGAGGGGATCGTCACCGAGATCTCCATCATAAACACCCGAATCCAGACGTTCGACGGGGAGTACGCGATGCTGCCGAACGACACCGTCGCCTCGAGCGAGATCGTAAACCGGACCCGGAAGGGCCGGCTGCGCATCCGCGTCGAGGTCGGCGTCGACTACGCCACGGACACGGACCTGGCGATCGACACCGCGACGGCGGCGATGCGGAACGTCGACGAGATCCTCACCGTCCCCCAGCCACAGGCCGTCCTGAAGGAGTTCGGCGGGTCGGCCGTCGTGCTGGAGCTCAGGTTCTGGATCGACAAACCCAGTTCGCGGCGGCGGTGGCGCGCACAGACCGCCGTCATCGGGGCGGTGAAGTCCGGCTTCGAACGGGAGGGCATCAAGATCCCGTTCCCGCAGCGCGAACTCATGGGTCGGGCCGAGGAGGGTGGCTTCCGCATGGTGGGGGAGGCGCCGAACGTCGACGCCTCGCGCGAGTCAGGGTCCGAGGGGGGCGAGGAGTGACCGACCTCGCGGAGCGTCGCGGCCTGGACACCGACGTGTACGACCCGGCGGAGGACTCCCGGTTGCTCGCGGAGACGGCCGGGGACCGGCTGGACGATCCGGACAGGCTACTCGACGTCGGCACCGGCTCGGGGTACGTCGGGGTGCGTCTCCGGGAGGCGACGGGCGCGTCGGTCGTCGGCGTCGACCTAAACCCACACGCCTGCCGGCGCGCCCGGGAGAACGAGCTCGCCGTGGTCCGGGGCGACCTGCTGGCGCCCTTCGTGGCGGGATCGTTCGACGCCGTCACGTTCAATCCGCCGTACCTCCCGACGGACCCGGACGCGGAGCGGTCGGACTGGCTCGCGGTCGCGCTGTCCGGTGGCGAATCGGGGCGAGCCGTCATCGAACGGTTCCTCGACGATCTGGGACGCGTCCTCGCGCCGGGGGGCGCCGCGTTCCTGCTCGTCAGCACGTACGCCGGGGTCGGGGAAGTCACGGCCTACGCCGGCGAACGTGGGTTCCACGCGGCCGCGCTCGCGGACGTGACCTTCCCCGGGGAGACGCTCACGGTGTTGCGGCTCTTCCGGTAGCCCCACGGGCCAGTTCGTTCTACCCGCGGTCGGCCGGCGGTCGAACGCGAGCACGGGACACCGGACGTGAGCGCGGGGCACCGAACGATTGATGTTCCCGCCCTCGGGAACCCGCCACATGACGGACGAGGAGCTTCGGGGTGCGCTGGAACGGCTCGTGGACGCGTTCGACCTCGGCACGTACGAGGTAGAGACGTACCTGGCCGTTCTGGAACACGGGGAGCGGACGGCGAGCGAGATCGCGGACACGACTGACGTTCCACAGCCCCGCGTGTACGACACGGCACGGAGTCTCGCCAAGCGTGGACTCGTCGAGCTCCACGAGTCACGACCGATGCGGATCGTCGCCCGCGACCCGAGCCAGGCGTTCGGCGAGTTACAGTCGTCGCTGTCGGAGACGGTCGCGGGCCTGGAGCGGTTCTACACGGCCCCCTCCCGGGAGACGGAGGCGGTGTCGCTCGTCAAGTCGCGGTCGACGATACGCCGGTACTTCGGGGAGGTGATCGGCTCGGCGGAGTACGAACTCACCCTGTCGCTGACGCCCGACCTTCTGGAGAGGTTCGAGGAGGAGCTCGCGGCCGCCGCCGACAGGGGGGTCAACGCCGAACTGGTGCTCTCGCCGGCCACCGAGACGCCGACCGCAGTGGAGTTCGACTACGAACGACTGGCGTCGGCCGTCCGGGGCAGGCGGGGACGGACGACGCCGCTGATGGCGGTCGCCGACGGGGAGTACGCCATCTATGCGAGCCGCGAGGCGATACAGCAGGGCCCCGACCAGTACGCCGTCATCTTCAACCAGTCCAACCTCGGCTTTCTGCTGTTGGGCTTTTTCGGGACCGTCCTCTGGACCACTGCCGACCTGGTGTTGATCGAGGAGTACGACGAGTCCAGTGTGTACCCGCGGAACTACGCATCGGTCCGCCGGTGCATCAAGGACATCCGGAACACGGAGGGGTCCCTGTACGTGACGATAGAGGGGCGGGACGTCCTGACGGGAGACCAGCGGACGGTCCGCGGGGAAGTGATCGACACCCGGTTCTCGCCGGAGGAGGAACTGGCGACGCTCGTCGTCGACACCGGGGGAGACCGGATGGAGGTCGGCGGGCGAATGGCCTCCTACGAGGACATCGAAGCCCACCGGGTCGAGGTCGCTCGCGACGGACCGCCGTGATATCCGTCGACCGAGCACGAATTATTAACTAAAAAGGTAGTAACCCTGTAACCGGGCTACTCATCGAAGGGCGGCGTCGTATGCCGTTTTCTGCCGGATACTGGGAACGTTCGGTCTGATTTGGGAGAGAAAGTATTATATAGGTAGTTACAGTACCCCAAGTTGATGCGTTCGCTGGCAGATTCGCCACTCACCCGCGACGGTCGGACGTTACTGCTGGCGATGGACCACGGTCTCGAGCACGGGCCGTCGGATTTCAGCCCCGTCCCGGAAACGGTCGATCCGGAGACGGTGTTCGACATCGGGACCCACGATGCCGTGACGGCCATCGCCGTCCAGAAGGGAATCGCCGAGACGTACTACCCCTCATACGAGGACGAGGTGTCGCTTCTCGTCAAGCTCAACGGGGGGACGAACATGCGAATGGGCGAACCGACGTCGCCGCTGAACTGCTCGGTCGAGTACGCCGCGGAGATCGGGGCCGACGCGGTGGGGTACACGCTCTATCCGGGATCGAACCACGAGCCGGGGATGTTCGAGACGTTCCGCGAGGTCCAGGAAGCCGCACGGGAGTTCGACCTCCCGGTCGCGGCGTGGTCGTACCCGCGTGGTCAGGGGGTCAAAAACGACACCAGCCCGGACGTCGTCGCCTACGCGGCACGGACGGCGCTAGAACTCGGCGCCGACGTCGCGAAGGTGAAGTACCCCGGCGATCCGGAGGCGATGAACTGGGCGACCCGCGCGGCCGGCGACGTGAACGTCCTGCTCAGCGGCGGTTCGAAGACGGACGACCGTGCCTTCCTCTCGCGGGTCCAGGCCGCGCTCGACGCCGGCGCGGCCGGACTCGCCGTCGGCCGCAACGTGTGGCAGCGCGAGGACCCGACCCGGATCCTCGACTCCCTGGAGCGCGTGATATTCGAGGACGCTTCCGTGGACGCGTCGATCGGGGTGACTGCGTGACGCCATGAGCCTGCAAGCCAGAACGACGGTCGACGCAGTCGCGGACGCCTGTGCTGACGTCGCGACGACGATTGCCGGGGGGCTGGTCCGGCGTCGCGAGACCCAGGCCGGGGAAAATCCGAGTCAGGAACGGCGGCTCGCGGCCGACGACTGGGCCGACGAGATGTTCGCCGATCGGCTGCTGTCGATCCCGGGCGTCGGAACCTACGCCAGCGAGGAACGCGAAGCGCCGGTCGACGCCGGCGAGGGGCTCTCCGTCTCTGTCGACCCCCTCGATGGCTCCTCGAACGTTCCGTCGAACAACCCCGTCGGGACGATCGTCGGCGTGTACGACGCCGACCTCCCGGCGACCGGACGGGACCTCGTCGGCGCGCTGTACCTCCTGTACGGCCCGACGACGACGATGGTCGTCGCGTCGGCGGATCGGGACGAGGTCGTCGAGTACCAGGTGCGGGACGGTGACCGCGAGCGCGTCCGGGAGGTCGAACTGCCCGCGGAGCCGACGGTGTTCGGGTTCGGCGGCCGGGACGAGGACTGGCCCCCCGCGTTCCACGAGTACGTCGAGACGGTGCGTGGCGAACTCAAACGGCGGTACGGCGGCGCGTTCGTCGCCGACGTGAACCAGGTGCTCGCCCACGGCGGCGTGTTCGCGTATCCGGCGCTCCAGTCCCGTCCCGCGGGCAAACTCCGCCGCCAGTTCGAGGCGGCCCCGATGGCGTACATCGTCGAGCAGGCTGGCGGTCGTTCGACGGACGGCTCCCGGTCCCTGCTGGAGGTCGACGCGACCGACCTCCACGAGCGCGTCCCCGTCCACCTCGGTGACCCCGGGTTGATCGACCGGGTGGAGTGGGCGCTGGAGGGACGATGATTCGCGTCGGCCTCAACGGATACGGGACGATCGGACGCCGCGTCGCCGACGCGATACGCGCACAGCCGGACATGCGCGTCGAGGGGGTGGCAAAGCGCAGCGCCGACTCCGGCGCCCACCTGGCGGTCCGCCGGGGGTTTCCGCTGTACGCCCCGGCGCCGGACCGGATCGAAGCGTTCGATTCGGCGCGTTTCGATCCCGCCGGCGTCGTCGCCGACCTGGTGGGCGCGAGCGACGTGATCGTCGACGCGACGCCCGCAGGCATCGGCGCGGAGAACGCGTCGCTGTACGCCGACCGGGACACGCCGGCCGTGTTCCAGGGCGGCGAGGACCCGGCCGTGGCCGAGGCGAGTTTCAACGCCCGGAGCAACTACGATGCGGCACGGGGCGCGTCGTCGTTGCGCGTCGTGTCCTGCAACTCGACGGGCCTCTCCCGGCTCGCCGCCCCACTGGAGGAGGCCGTCGGCGTCGATCGGATGCACGCCACTCTGATCAGGCGCGGCGGCGATCCCGACCAGCCCGACCGCGGCCCCATCGACGACATCGTTCCGGACCCGGTGACGGTCCCGTCCCACCACGCGCCCGACGTGAACGAGGTCCTCCCCGAACTCGACATCGACACCGTCGGACTCACCGTCCCCGCGACCCGGATGCACGTTCACAGCGTGACCGCGACGCTCGAGCGCGCCGTCACGACCCCGGAGGTCCGGAGCCTGCTCGCCTCCGAGTCCCGGATCGCCCTCGTGTCGGCGGAGGCCGACCTGGACTCCTGTGGGGCACTCCAGACGTTCGCCGGGGAGCTGGACCGCCGGCGGGGTGAGGTGTGGGAGAACTGCGTCTGGTCCGAGTCGGTGACGGCGGACGACACGCGTCTGTCCCTGATCCAGGCGATCGATCAGCGGTGTGACGTCGTCCCCGAAACCGTGGACGCCGTCCGAGCGATCGCCGGGACGGCGGACGCCGCCACCAGCATGGCCCGCACCGACGACCACCTCGGGGTCGGCCTCCCGACGGCGGTCACCTCCGGGAGTGCCGGGAGGGGCCACAAGACGGGGGCCACCACGCACTGATACTGACCGTCGTTACCGTGGCTCCCACGCGAGTCATTATGATACGGACACCGGTTAACGCGCAAGGTTCAAGAGACCTACTTTGCACTGCGGTCAAAATGAAACCGGCGGTAACGCGAGCGGCTTAGTGATCGATTCGGTCGTATCAATCACAAGGACATAATGGGCGTGACACATCCAGAGGATGGATTCATCAAGTGGGCTCATGTCAAATCGGCACTGACAGACGCACC
>CAYSJP010000130.1:0-6349 GCA_964431395.1 uncultured Halobacteriales archaeon | reverse complement strand
CGCCGTCGACGACCGCGTAGATGTCGTAGTCCTCGTTCCAGATGACGCGCTTGTTCGAGTCGATCCCGATGTCGACGATGTCCTCGAGTTCGTCGATCCGGACGTACCGCTTGTCCGTGCCGGTCGGGATCTCCCCCCTGGAGATCCACTCGTCGTAGCGGTTCCGGTAGATCCGGGTCCTGATCTCCTCGGCGTCCAGGCCGCGCCGGGCCAGGACCGATCCGGCCGCCCCGCCGAGCGCCAGCACCCCGAGGGCGACGAACACGATGTAGTCCATCGGGTCCGCCGGGGTCGTGTCGCGTTCCGTCGCGATGTCCTCCTCCGTCTCGCTCGCCGAGAGGTCACCGTCGATACGGTACGACTCCGAGTCCATCACGAGCGGGGCGCTGGCGGTCATCGTTCCGTCGTACGTCGGCGACTCCCGGACCTGGTAGGCCACGGTTACAATGAGGTCGACGCTAAAGGACCCCGCACCGCCGACCTCCTGGCGGAACCGCGACGCGTTCCGGCTGATCGCCGTGACGTCGATTCTCTCGGTGGTCGAGACGGAGCCGTTCGTCACCTCCCGCGTCTCGTTCGTGTAGGTCCGCGTGCGCTGCCAGAACACGTTGCCGTCCCGGGACGCGCGAAACCGGAGGGTGAGATTGTGCGTGACCACCGCCGTCCGGTCAGCGTCGAGCGAGGTGTTCACCGCGAGCGTCAGGTTCGGTGTCGCCCGAAACAGGTAGACCGGCTTGTTCCGAAGCGTCTCGTTTTGCTCGTACAGCGACGTGTTCCCGGTGACCACGGCGCTCGTGTCCACGCTCGTGCCGACGTCCTCCTGGTACAGCGTCACCTGCTCGGTGGTCGTCGTCGGCTGGGCGGCGGTCACGGCGCCACCGAGCGCGAGCGCACCGGCCAACCCGAGGATGACCGCGATGACCACCCCGTGCTCCACGAGGATGTACTTGGGGCGGTCAACTGTCGACATGAATGCCCGATCTTGTAGCCTGCTGGAAAAGTATCTTGCTGTCCGTGTATCGCCGGGAACAAGCTCGACTCCGACGATCCGGGGCGGATCACCGCGGTTGTTCGTCCGGCGGTGGCGGGACCCGGAGCGTGGGATCGTCGATCCGGAAGACCACGTACGTCACGACGAACCCGACCGCGTAGCCGAGAAAGTGCGTGTACACGTCGACGCCCCCGCCCGACCACGCCGGGTCGCTCGGGAAACCGAGGTACACGGCCGAAAAGAACACGACCGTCGCGCCGAACACGAGTTCGAACTCGCCCGACCGATCGAGGAGGTCCTGTACCGTGCCGGATCGGAGCCCGCGATAGGCGAAGGCGGCGTACGCCAGCGCGGCGAGCGCAACGCCCAGCGTAATCCCGGGCCGCGCCCGGTCGGAGGGGACCACCCGGAACGCGATCAGGGCGACGCCGGCGAAAAACAGCGCGGGGGCGTGATCGAGTCGGACGCTACCCTCGAGGCGACTGAGGTAAACCGTCAGGAACAGCGGGAGCATCCCGACGAACGCCATGTTGAGTCCGGAGAACCCCACTATCCGCCCCGGACTGTCGAGCGCGAGGTGGAGCGCCGAAAACACGAACGGAAAGGAGATCAGGGCGGAGACGAACGGAACGAAGAAGATCCGGCGACACCCCCCCAGGGCGGCCAGCAGGTAGGACCCGGGGACGACCAGCGCGTAGACCGCAAGATTGCCCGAGAGGTGACCCGGATCCAGGTGGATGAAGTGAGCCGTGTACGCGGTGGGGACGGTGGGTGCTCCCGCCGAGAAAGCGAGTGACTCCCGGGTCCCGACCGGCAGCGCGAACACGAGAAGCAGGACGGCCGGAACCGCGAGGATGGCGATGACGTCCCGAAGCCGCGTCTCCGCCCGGAGCCGGGAGCGAAACCCTCGTTCCGTGGACATCGATCCGCGTGAATCAACCCGATCCAGACGCTTAATTCCCGGTGATCCGGACGATTTCCGGTGTTCGTCCGGGGAGATCCGGACCCCGAACGCCATCGCCGGGGCGGCCACCGGGGGACGGCGAGGGCGGCCGTGTCGCCGATCGTCGGTGGGGAGGGGCGGTCGGGTTATCGACCGTTAGAGGGATACGTTCGTAGCACGTACCTTAATCGAGTACGTACCTCGAAGACTACAATGTCGACCCGTGCCCGTCTGCTCGCCGTGTTCGTGGTCCTCGTAGCCGCGCTCTTCGTCGTCGGAACGGGAGCGTTCACGTCCGTGACCGCCGAACGGACGGCGAGCGTCAACGTTGCCGGCGACGCCAGCGCGTTGCTCGAACTCGAGGAACACGGCGGTCCGAACGGGGCTTACGCGAGCACCTCCGGGGGAGAGTTAGAGATCAGTTTCGACGGCGTCACCGGAAACGGCGTCAACCAGAACGCGACCACGACGCTGGGTGACGTGTTCAACATCACGAACCAGGGGACCCAGACCGTGAACGTGTACGTCACGAAAAGCGGGAACAACGCCGCGCTGGTGACCTTCGAGGACGCGGGCGGTTCCCGGATCGACGGGGGTCCGGGCAACGGGGTGAGCGTCGACGTCGGTGAGACGGTAGAGGTGACCATCAAGGCCGACACCACCGGGCAGAACCTGGCCGCCGGCGACACGCTCCTGGACTCGATCACGATCCACGCCGAGGCGTGACCACACGGCGTCCCCGGGAGTTGCGGACCCGGGTGGAGAATCAACCCCACGGAGTCTCTTTTTAAAAGCCGCAGTTGCCGTTGACACAGAGGTCGATCAACTGGGAACTCCCGTCGGAAAACGCGACGTCGATTCTGACGTCCTCCCCCTTCATGGCGCCGTTTTTGTTAGTGGAGTCTCTGAATCGATCGAACTCGAGCGAAACGGGGCTCCCGGGATCCAGATCGACGTCCGTCGTGAGGGGCTCTCTGTTCCCGCCGATCGTCAGCACGTTGTTCACGATGGAGTTGCCCGTTTCGAGGTTCACGAGGACATCGTCGGCCATCTTGCCTCCGACCTTCGAGACGTTACCGTTTGTCGTCTCGACGACGCCGATTTCGGTCAGCGTAATGGTGCTGTTGCTGGTGTTCTCGAGCTGGAACTCGTATTTGCCACTGTTCCCGGCAGCAGTGACGGTCGAATCGATCGACCTGACGCTCGCCGCCGCCGGGAGCGCGAAAGTCCGCGTCGCCCGGATTTTCCCTTCGGTGAAGTTCGCGGTTATATCGATATCGGCGTTGTTTCCGGCGTTTCCTCCATCGCGTACGTCGACGTCTCTGGACGCACCGCCCACGAGCGTGAACGTGACCGGGACGGGTTGCCAGGTGTCATCGTCCCGGACATCGAATTCGACGTTTTCAGTCGCGTCCAGCGTGACGTCCATCGACGTGTTGGTGTTGTTGGTGAACGTCGGGACGGTTCCGGCGTCGTCGTACCCCTCGATCCCGAGCGTCGCGTTTGCGTCGTCGGCACTCAGGAACGGGGCGTTCCGGCTGACGACCCCGAGGCTGAACGATTCCGAGGGGATGAGCGTGGCCCCTGCTCCGACCAGGAGCGCGATTCCGCCGCCTAGCTTGAGCAGGAACCCGCGGCGTCCGGACGTGCCGTCGGAGTGTGCCGAACGGCGGCGTTTTCTGGCCATGGATGGGATCGGGGTGCCTCGCTCGTCCGGGCCGATCGCCCGAACGCTACTGCGTACCGAAGCATAGGGGACAGAGGCGTGTATATGTGGCGATGCTTACGCAACCCGCGGTAGGTGGTGATTAACCGGGGCTGTGAATGCTGGAGAATCGGTAAGCCGGGGTTAATTTCGTTCGGGATTGCCGGAGGATTCATTACGATGCCCTCCTAAATACGGCGTAGTGACTGACGATACGCCGGATAGTGACACACGAGTAACCGGCGACGCGATGGCCGGCCCCCCCCGGGAGGTGGAGGCCGACTCACCCGAGGAATGGATCGATTCGATCGCCACTGCGGAGGGTGTCCCGCCCGAGAAAGTGATCCAGCGTCTCGTGTCGTCGTACTGGACGCTCACGGAGGTACACGACGTGCTCGGCGGAATCGACGGGATCGGGCTTAACGCCGTCGACGCGGAGATCGAGGGTGACGCTGTCGGCGACGTCGAGGGTGACGCTATCCCGACGGACGCCGACGCCCCGACCACCGACGACATCGAAGAACTCCGTGAGCGTCTGGATCGTCTCGAGGAGGAACTGGACAGTGGTCGCGAAACCCACGCGGACATCGAGACCGATCTGGCGCAGCTCACCCAGCGCGTGGATGCGGTCAGCGAGCAGCTCAGCGACCGACAGTCCACCTTCGAGTCGCGCTTCGACGAGGAACTCGAACATCTCGAGACGATTCTGGGATATCTCGTGGACACGACCGACGACCTCGAGAGCGCGATCGACGGTCTCGAGCGCACGACTGGAGACTTGGAAGACGGGCTCGAATCGGTCTCGAAGGAGCTGGACGTCGTTCGGAGCCACCAGGTGGAACAAGAACGGTTGACGGAGCTCAAGCGGACCGCAAGCCGGTTGGGGGTGCGATCGGCGGCGTGTGAGCACTGCGGGACGTCGGTCGACATCGGCGTTCTCCCGTCGGCCGACTGCCCCAGCTGTGATCGGCAGTTCGTCGACGTCGAACACGCGAGCAGCTGGTTCGGGTTCGGCACTGACACGCTCGTGACTGCGGGGGAGAACGGCGGCCCAGCGCCGGACGACTGGGGTCGGTGACCCCGTCGGGAACCGCCGCGGCGGAGCGGGCGGCGATCAGCGATCGATCCTGACCGTCCCGTCGTCCTCGAACCGGAGCACCTCATCGAACAGCGACCGGTAGGTTTCCAGCGTCTGGTCGTCGTGTTCGTCGGGGTCCATATGGTAGTGTGCGCGGACGTCACCGGACCGGACCCGCCCCAGGAGAATGTTGAGGAACCGGAAGACGGTTTCCGACTCGACGGCGCGCAACAGGCTGGTCAGCGAGTGAAAACAGAGCATAACCTCGTCTTCGTCCGCCCATTCGGAGAGGTACTTGTTTATTCTGAGCCCGATCCGCTGGATATCGGTCGGATCGGGAACGCTCGTGACGTTGATTTCGCCCGACTCGTTCGTTCGGTTCACGGTTCCCGGGGGGGGTGACCGCGTCGCGTCGCCGACGTTGAGTATCGCAACGTCGTCCGAGAGCGACTCGAGGTGGTCTCGGAGCACGTTGACCCGCTCGTCCGGCGACTGATCGAACGTCACCAACAAAAGGTGGTCCGGAACGTCCTCACCCGGTACCAGAAGGTTTGCACAGAGGCCGTGGTCGGCGGGCTCGAGAATCGGTCCCAGGAGGAGGAGGTTGTTCATGTCGCCGACCAGCTCGATGATCGCTTCCACCTTCGCGTCGCCGCTGAACCTGCTGGCCCGTCCGTCGGCCGCGTTCTCCGGCCGGCCGGCCCCGCGCTCGTTGTCCGACCCTGGAACCGCCGTGTTGTCCCGCGCGGTCGTGTCGGCCTGTTCCTCCGCCGACGAGCGCGTCTCACCGTCGGTATCGGCTTTTCCGGGATGTTTTTCTCCCGGAAAAAAGAAATCCGCGTCGCCGTGTCCGTCGAGACCGATCGGAGAGGCATCGTCGCTCGAATCGACCGTGGTGGATTCGTCCTCGGATCCCTCATCGGGGGGATCCTCGTCTCCCCGAATCCGTCCGGCTAGTGACGAAAGCGACGGAGTGGACTCCGAATCAGCCGTCGACTGGGATTCCTCAGCGTCATCGTCTCCGCCAGGCATTAGTGAACGTCTTTTATACTAAAGTAAAACACTTGCCTTTATCATATCTGTGCACCGGTGATCGCCGCCGCGGGGGGCGGTGAAAACCGGTACGGGAGTACAACGATCGGTATGAGTCAGCCACGGGACCGGGTTCGGGTCCGATCCTCGCGGTAGTACCGCCTGGCGAGCAACCACCGCAGGCCCGCGAGGACGAGGATGGCGAGGAGCGCCACGACGGCGATGCGACCCTCGAAGCCGAGCGTCCACTGGACGACGTCCAGTCCCGGCCCCGCCTGGTCGGGGGCGACGCCGACGAACAGCGTCGTCTCCGCGGACACGTTCGCCCCGAACTCGTCCTCGACGGACACGCTCACGTCGTGTTCGCCGCGGTCGAAGGAGCGTTCGACCGTCCGGCCGACGGCGGTCGAGCCGTCCGCGAACCGCCAGGTGACCGTCGCGTTGCCCACCTCGTCGGTGACGTTCGCCCGCAGCGTGACGGTCTCGTTGGGAGCGATTTCCTCGGGGCGTTCGATCTCGACGGCCGGGCGGTCGTTCGCGAGGATCCGGTAGGTCGTCGTGTCCGACTGGCCGAACGCGTCCGTGACCGTCAGGTTGACC